>PWGT01000214.1 GCA_003554535.1 Syntrophomonadaceae bacterium
GTCGATTCTCTTTCAGGGGTGGTAGAAATAAGCACATCAAAAACTTTTTCTTCTTTGGTAAGGTGGACTTTTTTCTTGAGATCGGAAAAGTTTAAAGCTATCATTATTTTTTCTTGCTCCAGTTCCCGCAAATATATAAAGCAATCAAAAGGCACTCCTTCTTCCAAGCTTCTATAACTGCCAGTTTGTAATGGAGGTAATTCTTTACGAAGCCAAATTAACCTCCGGTAAAAGTTTAAGAGAGAGTTGGGGTCTTCTTCCTGGTTAGCCACGTTACGCTCAGTTAATTCTGGCCCTACCGGTAACCATGGCTCGCCATCAGTAAAGCCTGCGCCGGGCTTATTCTCCCACTGCATAGGTGCCCTGGACCCGTCTCTTCCCGGATAAAAAGGATACCACCTTTTGCCAAGGGGATCCTGCAACCTTTCCCTGGGAATTTTAGCATCCTTCATTCCTATCTCCTCACCATAGTAAATGAAGGGACTTCCTCTGAGGGTAAGCAACATCATGGCCAACAAGCGAGCACGCTTATCACCTTTTCCTTTTTGATCATAACGGCTAAAAGCGCGCATCTGATCATGATTGCTAAGCGTATATGCAGGCCAGGCTTCATTAGGAAGCACGCCTTCCCACCTGTCGATACAACGCTTGAAAGCTTTAGCTTTCCAACGGCAAAACATTAAATCAAAGAAAAAATTCATGTGCAACTCATCATCATAACCATAATAAGAAGCAGTAATTCGAGGATCTTCGCTTTGTACTTCCCCTACACTAGTTTTTTCCGGATAAGAATCCAAAATAGATCGGATATCCTTTAAAATTCGGTGAGTTTCCGGCTGGTGCTTGTTATACCTGGGAACCTGTAACTCAGGCAGCTGTAAGTAATAATAAAGATTGAGAGCAGGAAGCCGATCATGCCACGGCATAACATATTCGCTTTTTTGCCGAAGAATAAAAGGGGGATTATCTCTTAAAAAAGGATCCTTGCAATAATGATGAGCTACATCCAGCCGGTAACCATCAGCTCCACGTTCTAACCAAAAACGCACTACGTCGTATATAGCTTCTCGTACCTCCGGGTTATGCCAGTTTAAATCCGGCTGCTCTTTCAAGAATGAATGCAAATAATACTGCTCAGTATGATCATCCCAGGTCCAAGCTGACCCATAAAAATTATTTTTCCAGTTATTGGGTGGCTTCTTTCCTCCATCAGAACCATCCCGCCATATATACCAATCCCTTTTGGGATTGTCTCTTGAAGAGCGTGACTCTTTGAACCACGGATGCTCAATAGAGGTATGATTAACTACCAGATCAAGTAATACTCTAATATTGCGCCTGTGCGCCTCTTCCAGCAATCGATCAAAATCTTCCATGGTTCCATAGCGAGGATCAATATCGTAATAATCGGAAATATCGTACCCAAAATCAAAATGGGGGCTTTTAAAAAAGGGGCTAAACCAAATAGCATCTACTCCCAGTGAATTGGTAGTCCCATCGTTTAGATAATCCAGTTTTTCTATGATGCCCGGGATATCCCCTATTCCATCCCCATTGCTATCAAAAAAACTGCGGGGGTAAATCTGGTAAAATACCGCCTTCTCCCACCATTCAACATTTTCAGGAGCTCTACCATCCTTAGGAGACAAATCAACTCATTCCTTTCTTTACTTTGTTGCAATTTCACTTAATGTTAATAATTCTACAAATTTCTTAATTAACCTTTTTTAAAATGAATCAAACCGTCCCTTTGATTCACACCATCCCTTTAATTAATTTGACATTATATTTTGTTTGGTATATTATAAAAACATAATGACCGGTCGGTATTTTAGATAAGATTATACAGGAGAGTTTATATATGAAAAACCAGAAAAGGCGTCAAGAAACCAGAAATAAAATATTGAATACAGCTAGCTTCTTTTTTGCCCAAAAAGGATATGATGGAACTGGAGTGGCTGAAATTTGCCAGGAAGCAAATATTAGCAAAGGTGCTTTTTATTATCATTTTCGCAGCAAGGAAGAAGTCTTTTTAGAGCTAATTAACAGTTGGCTAGAACAACTGGAAGAAAATTTAAAAGAAATTGACTCAAAAAGCAGCGATGTGCCAGAAACTTTAGTTCAAATGTCTTTTGCCTTGAAAGAAATATTCCAATTCCCTGACCGCCAGGCGCCTTTATTCCTTGAATTATGGGTGAAGGCCAGTCGTGAAGAAACAATCAGAGAAATCACTCTTGCTCCTTATCGTAAATACCAACAAATTTTTGCCCGATTAATGGAAGAAGGCATCAAAGAAGGGAGCATCAAAAATTTTGATCCCCATGAAGGCGCTCAAGCCATACTTTCCCTGGCCAGCGGCATGTTTCTTCAAGGTTTACTAGATCCGGAAATGGAGTGGGAAAAAACAGCCCCCCGGGTTTTAAATATTATCCTGGAGGGCATTAGAAAGGAGTAATGATATGATACTGGTAAGTGGCGCTACCGGACACCTGGGCAACGTTCTGGTCCGAAAACTTGTTTCAAAAGGAGAAAATGTAAGGGCTTTGATTTTGCCGGGTGAAACAACACACCATCTCCCGGAAACAGGAGTAGAGATAGTAGAGGGAGACGTGTTAAACCAGGATTCCCTAAAAAAAGCAATGAATGACGTGAAAACTGTTTATCACCTGGCAGGTGTAATTTCAACTGTAAGCGGCACCGAAGCAATTATGGAAAGAGTAAATGTGGAAGGCACACGTAACGTAGTATCATCTGCTTTAGAGTTGGGAGTCGAACGCTTAATTCATACAAGTTCGGTCCATGCTCTAAAAAGAGAACCTGAAGGGGAAATTATGGATGAAAACACACCTCTGGATCCCAATAACCCTGCCGGGGCATACGATCAAAGTAAAGCCAAGGGAACTATGGAAGTTTATAGCGGTATTGAAAAGGGACTGAATGCAGTTATAGTCTGTCCCACTGGAATTATTGGCCCCTATGCTTCCGCAAACTCCGAAATGGGAAAAGTAATTAAAAGTTTTGCCAGAAAGAAGCTGCATTTTATTGTTGACGGCTCATTTGATTTTGTAGATGTCAGAGATGTGGCAGATGGACTGATTCTGGCAGCGGAAAAAGGCAAAACAGGGGAGAAATATATTCTGGGCGGTGAAAATATAGAAATCAAGGACATTTTGCAAATGATCCAGAAGGTAACAAATGTGAAGTCGCCTTATATTACTCTACCTTCTAACATTGCTTTATTTTCCGCCAGAATAGGTGAGTTCATTTGTCGCTTTATAAAATCTGCACCTTCTTTTACCCCTTACTCCCTGCACACCCTCTTTGATAATTCTAATTACAGCAGTAATAAGGCCAAAAAAGAACTGGGCTACAGACCCAGAACTTTGCGCGAAAGTATTAGCGATACAACTAAGTGGCATCTTAATTCCTTAAAAGTATATAATAAATCTCCTATACCCTTAAATTGAATCAGGAAATTGATTAGGAAAAGGATTAATAGCGAGCATAGGGTGGAAAAAAACTATTCAAGAAAGTTATAATGGCACTATGGCAAAAGCAAACAAACCTGTTTCAAAAGAACAATCAATTGAAATTGAGATAATCGGGCTTAACCACGAGGGAGAAGGTGTAGGGCGCATCAATGGTTTTACCATTTTTGTGCCTCATACTGCTCCAGGCGATCTGGTTCTGGCTCGTGTTATTTCCATTCAGAAAAACTATGCCCGCGCTCTCTTTCAAGAAATCATAAAGCCTTCTTCCTCCAGAAGGGAGGCACCATGTCCTCAATTTTATTATTGTGGTGGATGCCAACTACAACATATTGATTATAAGGAGCAATTACGTTTAAAACACATAAATTTAGAAGAAACGTTACAAAGGATAGGAGGCATAGAAACAGAAGTATCCCCTATTAGAGGCATGAATGATCCCTGGTTTTACCGCAACAAAGCACAGGTTCCCATCGGGCAAAAAGATAACAATATTTTAATAGGGTTTTATGCCAAAAAAAGCCATAGAATTATTAACATGGAAAAATGTCTTATTCAAGATACAATAAATAATCAGGCCATCTCCATCGTCCGTGGAGCCTTGCAAAGCTTAAATATTCCTGTCTACAATCCCTCAACCCAAGAGGGGGTAATCAGGCATGTATTAACCAGGTCTTCCTTCTATAACGGGGAAGTAATGATAGCATTAATTACCATAAACAACAATGCTATTCCCCACCAAGACGAATTAGTGGACACCCTAAAAAAACGCATAAAAGGATTGACAGGGATAATTCAAAATGTAAACCCTTCCCCGGGAAATGTTGTCCTGGGACATCAAAACATCCTTTTGTGGGGCAATCCCTATATTACAGAAA
>PWGT01000178.1 GCA_003554535.1 Syntrophomonadaceae bacterium
ATTTTTTTGGCAATAAGCGGGATGTCATCTTCTTTAATCTCTTTAATAAAAGTTGGGATATTCATTTTCTCATTAAGAGATTTAATATGCGAGATAAAACGGCTTGACAACTCGGAAGATGGCTCGCCAATCTCACCAATTCCACCTGCTACAGCCAAAACAGCTAATTTGTTTACAACGCTGTCCCCATAGAATTCCAATATATAAGGCAGTATTACAGCGTTGGCCAAACCGTGAGGAACACCGTAAAATCCTCCTAAATTGTGGGCAAAAGCATGGACATAACCCACAGAAGTTCGGGTAAAAGCCGCACCTCCGTAATATGAAGCCATTGCCATATTCATTCTCGCTTGTATATTCTTACCGTTTTTATACACTAACTCCAAATTTTCAAAAATTAACTTTACTGCTTTCTCAGCATATTCATCAGTTATCTCATTGCCTAGCAGCCCTAAATAGGATTCCACTGCATGGGTAAGGGCATCCATCCCGGTTGTTGAGGTTATATGTGGAGGCAGACCTATCATCAACTCCGGATCCAAAACCGCAATTTGCGGAACAAGTTTTGAATTACTAATAAAGAATTTTTCATGTTTCTCGGGATCGGTAATTACAGCAGCCACAGTGGTTTCTGATCCTGTTCCTGCAGTGGTGGGTACGCAGAAAAACGGAGGGATGGGCACAAATACTTTGAAAGGTCCTTTCATCATCCGAACCTTCATGAAAGGATTAGCAACCCGGGCACCGATAATTTTAGCGCAGTCTATCGGAGAACCACCGCCAAAAGACACTATTGCAGTGCATTTATTATCCCGGTAAACTCTAAGGCCTTCCTCTACATTTTGAATAGTTGGATTAGGCTGCACATTATCAAATACGGTATATTTAATACCCTGTTTTTCCAGTGAATTTAAAAATGTAGAAGTTAGTTTAAGCTTTGTCAGGGTTTCATCAGTTACTACTAATACATTTCCAATTCCCTGTTTTCTAATTTCCTCCGCCAACATCTTAACGGTGCCCGGACCGGTGAAAAGAACAGGATCAGGAAATTTCACGATTTTTGAGGCATTTTTCATTACCATAGTATAGAGTCTGAAGACTTTTTTCTTTGCAGACCAAATCATTTTTACACTCCGTTATATTGTATTTTATATTAATACTTACTTAAAAGCTGATATATCTATACTTTTAGCGGATAGTATCCGTATTCTTCCACAGCTTCTTTTGCTGCCATGATGTTGTGCAAGGAAGAGCCCCACATAGCACTGCAGGTTGGGAGTATCATTAGTTTGTTGGTATGCCCTAACTTGGCTATGTTTTCCTTAACCCGGTTCTTTACATCTTCAGGGGTCCCGGATACTATTTCATTGTTAACATATACTGAAGCACCGGCAATTAAGAGTTCAGGATATTTTTTATTAAATTCGACCCAGTAATCCAAATCCAGGGGATGGCTACCGTTAACCCCTACTATAGGAACTCCCTCTTCTCTCATCCTGTCCACCATCTCATCCCAATAGGGCTCAAAACCGCAGTTATGGACCATCAGAGGGAGCTGTGTCTCCTTACAAAACTTTGCTACATACTGACCTTCAAACTTCCAGGCATCCTCAAAGCTTAACATATGTTTGTTGAATGCATACTGACAATTAAAAAGAACAAAAGGCTTTCCTACGGCATCCACAAATGCCTTATAAAAATCCATCTGTGATTCATATATTTTGTCGCATAATTTCAGTAGCAAATCAGGATTTTTTACCACATCTAAATATGCTTTGCTACCGCGCAGCAGTTGCACGTTTGACCAGGTTAAGCTGGGAGAAAACATGGTTCTCGGTCCGGACATTTCTTCAATATATTTATATGCCTCAAGCAATGTGGGCCAGGGTTCTACTTTCCGGTGGTCCGGAATCTCAAGTTTTTCAATATCCTCTTCTGTCTCACAAATTTTACCTTCATGGATAAAAGGTGTGTCGTAGTCCTTATATTCCGCCAAATGCCCCTTGCCGTTAGCTTTAGCAAAGGCAATCGCCTCAAAGGGAGCCATATACCCGCCACCGGGAGCAACCGGTACTACAATATCAGAGCCTAAAAAATCACAGGTTTCAATACTGGCTTTTGCCAGCTTCTTACCGCTGGTTAGCATCTCGCCGATAGTTAAACCGGAAATTCTTGCTCCCAATGCTTCGGTTGCATTCATATAGTAAGGAATACGATCCGGTTGGTTTCCCACAACCACATCAATCATCCTTTGACTCGTCATAATCCATTCTTCTTTTGTTTTCATAAAACATTCTCCTCTCAAAAATTTTAATTGCTTATTAATGCTTTTTCAGACTATTTTTAATGACCCCGATTGCCTGCCAGGCATCAGTGGCAAAAAGATCAGCACCAACACTTTCAGCAACCTGCTCGTTTACCACTGCCCCGCCGATTATTGTGAGAGCATCAACATTTTCACTCTTCAGGTGATGGATAGTTTCCGACAGCTTTGAGATTCCAGTGGAAAGAAGGCAGGAGATAGCCACTAAATTTGCATTTACCGCTTTTGCCTCTTTAGCAAATGTCTCAGGAGGAATATCCACGCCAATATCGGTTACCTCGAAACCACTCGCTTCTAATAAAGCGCCCACAATAGCTTTTCCTATATCATGGATATCACCCTGAACCGTGCCCAGAACAACTCTACCTTCAAAATCCTCTGAATCACTAGCGGCTATCTTGGGCTTCAATATAACCATCACCTGATTCATCAGCTCAGCACTCATCATTAATTCCGGCAGAAAAAATTCTCTCTTCTCAAACTTTTCACCGACGTACTGCAGCCCTTCAATGAGACCACCTGCCAAAATCTCTTTTTCAGAAACACCTTTTTCCAAAGCCTCATTTACACTACTAATCAGCTTGTCCGTCTCAAAATTGACCATAAGTTCTTTAATCTGTTCAAGCATTGCCTCTTTCTCTGTCATTTCATTACCTCCCTTATTTATTAATATTTATTTTTATTGCTTAAAAAGCCTGTAATCACCACATTTTATCTAACCCTAAGTCAGCAACAGTTTCTTTTAAAGGTATCCCACTCTTTTCGTCCCAACCTATTGCTTTCCAGTAGAGTGACATCATCTCATCAATAGGAACCTTTAAACCTTTAAGCGGTCCGTCTTTTAAAGGATCATCTCCGCTTAGACGGCGGTTCAATTTAAAGTCTACCGGATTAATCCCTTCACGGATATTAAATAACTGGCGCAGAGTTTGGATGCGTTTGCCTATTTCCATATATTCGTCTGCAGTTTTATCCCATCCCGTTGTGTAATTAAGCCATTCAAACACTTTCCAGTGCTGAACGCCCAGTATAGCAGCAAAAAGACAGCCCCCCGAACCGTCAACAACTTGCTTGAAACAGGCACCGGCAACCGCTTTTAATGCTTCTTTTTCTGAAGGAATATATTCTTGGGCCTTAGGGTGTTTTTTTACCACAGGCGCCCAGGTTACCTCCTCCCAAAGCCTCATAGAATTATAGAAACTGCCGGAACCGACTGTATGCCGACCGGGAGTGGGGTCAACGCTATAATGAACCCCTATCATGGGATCAAATCTTGCATCATGCATACCTGGTTCCTGGCCTCCGTTGTGCATGGCATACTTTTCAGAACCGGAAGCGATTTTTGAAGCAGCCGCTCTAGCACCGTCGGCCAGAATATCTCCTATCCCCTCCCTTGCAATCATTTTCTCAATGAGAGAGATAATTGCATTGGCATTACCCCAGCTAAGGTTAAGGCCATCGGTATCTTTTTTTGTCAGGATATTATTTTCGTAACACTCAATAGCAAAAGCAACAGTATTACCGGCAGAAATACTGTCCATGCCGGCCCTGTTTAACAGCTCGTTAATATAAAAAATGGAATTTAGATCTTTATTTAATAATAATGGGCCAAAAGAAGAGCAGGTTTCGTATTCCGGTTTATGGGTATGGCTATACTTTCCACCGGTAATATTATCTATGCTGCAAATACCACCGCAGGCTATTACGCATGAATAACAACTGTATTTTTTGGTTTGGTGTTTTATTATAAGGTCAGGATTTAAATTTCTATGAGACAAAATATTATAATCATTAACAGAACCGGCCCAGTTTTTTACCGGTGAGTCTCCGGTAACTACAGCCATCTGGTTAATAGTAATAGTTCCCCACTTTTTGAACATGGGGGCCTGCATCATACCGTCCATTGAAGTTACATTCTTACCGTTTAGTATTTTTGCCACAACAGGCATCATAAAGCCCTTTACAATATTCGGAAGTTCGTTTTTGTTTATTTTATCAGTCAATTCCCGGCTAATTGACTTTACTGCTTCGGGG
>PWGT01000153.1 GCA_003554535.1 Syntrophomonadaceae bacterium
ACGATAAAATTAAAATCCAAGGACATCCGGATGAGTTTCTTGAAAAAATTTGTGGGGATGAAAACAGAGAAGTTATTAATAAAGACTTAATTAGTGTTATGCCAATTGGTGGTCAAGGACAAGTAGTAATTAATATCAGAAACATAATTAAAATAGAGCTAACTAAAGACTAATAAGACACCTAGTGATGACTCCCCGGACTAAAGTCCGAGATTTTCCCGGTGTAATTCTATAAAATAAATATTTTAAAGCTGCCTCACTAAGTGGTTTTTGACGTACAAAAACTGGAATTGACTTCCATTGCCCAATTTTCCTTCAATATTAACCACCACTAGCCCCTGCGGCAGCCCTATCTATGTATATCTTATAAGCTGTAACAGCCAAGACAGCAGCAATTATCGGTGAAAAATCACCTTCAATGTTAAAATCAACATCTGCGCCAAAAAACCTTCCTCCCAACCTGCCTTCAATTTTCGTTTTCTCCGCATTTACGTTTAAATTGCAATTAAAGCCTATTATGGAGCCACCTACCCGGCCAACTATATGATTTTCCCCTTGCAAGTCCAGGTCATCGCCAATTTTTTCTCCACCTATCCGTCCATAGGCACGGCTTTTTTCTAACACTAAATTTAAATCTTTGCCGATGACTTCCCCACCTATACGACCTGAAATATGATCTCTAGCCGGGGAAATTTCCAGATAAATATCCTCTCCAATGTGGCGACCGCCAAGACGCCCTGTAACTTGGTACCCTTCCTGGCTAACATCCAGGCTATATCCATCTACCTTCCCGCCGACACGCCCATAAACCCTTCCCAAGCTACCCCCCCCTCCTTTCCTGGTTTATCTACTAAAGAACTCATAAAGTACATTTTATAATATATTTTCCTGCGTTGAAACTTGTCACACGGCGTAATATTTATGATACATTTATAATATAATGTAATCTATCTTTATTTACTTGCTCATTTTAAATCTTATTTTATCTCATTTAGGCAAATATAACATTTCGTATTCCTCCTCTAGTAAGATGGAGATGAGCGGATAGTCCACACTTGGGCATATTATATTTCTTGCTTTTAAGGGTATGTACGCTTTCATGATAAGTGTTTTAGTTCAGCGACATTGCAGCAGTCTTCTTTCAAACTCATCATTTTGTATATAGTGGTTTGGAGATGTTATCATTTTAATATACAAAAGGTTGACCTTTAAAATAACTTGAAATAATATCATTAATCAATTATATCATCAATAAATATAACGGCACATGCTGGAAGACGTTATTGCCGAAACTATAGAAAAAGCCTCCGGTTGATAAACAGGCATAACCGGCCCCCGGATTGTAAGGAGTGAACACGAAAAAGGCCTTATCTTTAAATAGTTAAATACCAATGGCCACTTTTCCTGCTTTAAAAAGCTAACTTAAGATTGGAGAAGGAGTTATTATGTTTTACCGGCAATTATTTGGTTTTTTAATGGTGTTTTGTATAATTTTATATATTGCGGTTATTAATATTAGCCCCGATCAGAGCCAGGCTGCCCCGGATGGAGAAAGTGCAGTAAAGCATTTTACGATTTTACATACCAATGACATTCACGCTCGCATCGATCGCTTTCCTATTTTAGCCGGAGCAGTTAACGAAATAAAGGAAGATAAGGAAGCCGACGGAGAACCAGTTTTGATGACAGACGGCGGCGATTTTATCAGCCCTCGCATATACAGCTGGCTGAATATCATGGGCAGCGCTGCGGAGTTAAAAATGATGCGGGAAGTGGGCTATGATGTAGCCACTTTAGGCAATCATGAGTTTGATCTTGGTTCGCGGGGACTGGCCCAAATGCTTAAAAACGCCGGTTATCCCGGTGAGGATCTAAGACCGGTGGTTGTTGCTTCTAACACCAAGCCACCGGAGGATCATCCCCTGGCCCAGCCCGGACTATTTAATCAAAACCACATCAAAGAACTGGATAACGGCTTAACTATAGGTTTTATGGGCTTTCACGGCAGAGGAACCATAGGGTTTGACCTTTTTAAGAAGGGACCGGTTGAGGTTCCCGATCCCCATGAAATAGCGAAAGAAAAAGTGGCCAACTTTGAAGAAGCAGGCGTTGATTTGATTATCGCCATAGTTCACGATGACTTTGATAAAAATATAGAGTTAGCATCCTCTGTAGATGGAATAGATATTCTGCTGGGCGGCCACATACACAGGACTTTCGATCCCGCTTTTGAAAATGACACCATTATAATTCAGACCTCTGCATATCTGGAACATCTGTGTATGCTGGAGTTGGCGTATCATCCATCCAGCGGCACAGTGGAGTTGCTGAATGAAGAAACCGGCACTCCCTACCACCTTCCCCTGGATGATTCTATAGAGAAAGATGAGGACACCGCAGAAACTTTATCTTACTTTTATCATAAACTTGATCAGGCAGTGGCAGAACTCACCGGGGGCCAATACACAAGCCTGGAAGATAAAGTTGCCCGTTCTGATTTTGAGCTTACCACCGCTTATAAGCAGGAATCCGTCATGGGCAATTTTGCCGCAGATGCTTTTCGGCAAGTCGGTGCAGAAAAACTGGAAGAAGGCATAGATTTTTCCCTAGTGCCTGATGGGATATGCAGTGGCAATTTGGGGCCTGGTGAAATAACTTTTAAAGATATAGCCGATATCCCCCTCACCGGAACGGGGCCGGACCTTTTACCCGGCCATCCGCTGGTTAGTTTTTATCTCACCGGCGAGGAGGTACGCCGTGTAATGGAGATTTTTCACTATATAACTTTCTCTGATTTGCTGGGAGATAAGGGATATCCCCATTTTTCAGGGTTGCGCCTGGATTATGATCCTAACCGCGCCGTACTGATAGAGCTTCCTTTTGATATATTTGGAGTATACCTTGATAGCACCCCGTTGCCTTCTTTAAGGACAGTACTCAATGCCGAATGGTATACCGGGGAAGGTATTCAAACCGTGCATGACAAAGATGATGATTACACTCCCTTGCAACAGGAAGATGATGAATTATACAAGGTAGTTACCGAGGCCTCTGTCCTCTATCACCTGCCAACATTGGAAAGAGCAGTAGAATTCTTTCCCAACGTAGGAGTCACCCCCAAAGACAGTGAAGGCAATCCTATTCGGTATATGGACGATGAAGGCGATATCGCCGAAGATGCAGTGGTCTACGACAGTGAAGGGAACGAAGTTAAGGCTTGGCAGGCACTGGTGGAATATGCCGCCATGCAGCCGCCGGGAGAAGACGGGGTGCCGGAAATACCGGCCAGTTATGCCGAAATCTCGGGCCGCATGAACCAGGTTTGGACCATCCCGTTTTACACTTGGTTCATTCTTGGAGTTGCGCTCCTGGTGGGAATTATAATTTGGATTCGCCGCTTTGTTCAATTAATGGCTAGTCGTTAGAAACTATAGATTGAATCTTTTCTATAAAAGTTTCAAAGTCACTTAAATTGGAGGTGCAAAATTCGTAAATTCGTTCATCAGATACATCTTCGTATAGATGTACCATTCTGTTTCTAAAACCAACCATTCGGCAAAAATCATTATAGTCATTATCATCAATGATCCCATTCTTTTTTAATATCAGAAAGGCATTTCTGGCATCTTCAGGTGCTTGGTTATACTGTTTGGCGGCTATGTGGTATGCTATGTCAATTATGGCTTCAATAGCTGTTTGCAAAGAATACTTAACTCCCTTTATCAATAGCTTGTCATTTGCTATTTCCTGATAACCTTTACTTGTAATTAATTTGTTGATGTCATCCATCTGTTCTTTTATAAAAGCTATTTTCTGGAACACCCTATCAGAATCAATGCGCATAAATTCAACTCCTAGCAATTTCTTTTAGAGCCCGTCGATAACGAGGATAGTTTTCTGCATGCATTCGACTTGTTTTTTCCATAAAGCTGGTGATGAAATCTTCATCACCGGTATAAATTAACTTGCCTTGAGTAATAATTTTATAAGCAAATATAGCTGAAACCCTATTAAGAATAATTAAGTCATAAGAATGGTTTTGTACTGAAGGCAATTTCTGTAAAATGGTTTCAGTTTCTATTTCCGCCTGTTCTTCTGTGATTTTCTCCGGTTTCAACAAAATTGCCAAATCAATGTCACTGTCGGGACGGCACATTTCCAAAGCTGAGCCAAATAGATATGCTCCCGCTACCCGCTCTTGTGATTTAAGTGCTGGTAAAATTAATTCACGGATATGTTCAATGTCAATATTGATTAACTCCCGGCTCATAATTACTCCTCCAGTAAATGTTTTGTTAAATTATGTACTTATTATAACAGACATTACTATTGTTGCAAAAAATGCATCGCAA
>PWGT01000080.1 GCA_003554535.1 Syntrophomonadaceae bacterium
CATCGCCTATGGAAAAATTAATGCCGAGCTAGCCGCAAGGTTAGTCCAAGATTTTATTCTTGAAAATGATCCCTGCCATGAACTTGCCCTGGCAGCATTGGAACCTAATGAAAAACTCCTTTCTTTTTCAGAATTGCCTCGGGGCGATTCTGAAGAAAAAATACTTTTAAAGCACTGTGGAATTATAGATCCCCTCGATATAGAGGACTATATAGCCAGAGATGGCTACGCTGCACTAAGCAGAGCTTTAAACATAGCCCCCGAGCAGATAATAGAAGAAATTAAAAGTTCTGGATTGAGGGGACGGGGAGGGGCCGGATTTTCAGCAGGTCAAAAATGGGAATCTTGCCGCAAAAACTCCTCCGATATTCGCTATGTGATCTGTAACGGAGACGAAGGAGATCCCGGAGCTTTTATGGACCGCAGCCTCATGGAGTCAAATCCCCACCAGTTAATAGAGGGAATTATTATTGGTGCTTATGCCGTAGGAGCCCAAAAGGGGTATATATACATCAGATCTGAATACCCACTGGCTTTAGAACGCCTGCAAACAGCCCTGGAACAAGCCCGGGAAAAGGGATTGCTGGGCGAATCCATATTGGATTCAGGCTTTTCTTTTGATTTAGAAATATTTGCAGGAGCCGGTGCTTTTGTCTGCGGGGAAGCAACAGCCCTGACCCAATCTATTGAAGGCAAAGCCGGCATTCCGCAAACACGCCCGCCCCATCTTTCAGAATCAGGACTTTGGGACAAGCCCACTTTGCTTAATAATGTTAAAACTTTCGCCTATGTACCAGCCATCCTTAACCATGGTGCAGACTGGTTTAAATCCACGGGGACCTCTGCTACGCCGGGAACTGCTTTATTTGCCCTTGTTGGCAAAATCAAGCACACCGGCCTGGTGGAAGTTCCCATGGGAACTTCGCTGCGCACACTGATTTACGAAATAGGAGGCGGGGTCCCTTACGGCAGACGTTTCAAAGCTGTGCAGATTGGAGGTCCTTCGGGCGGGTGTCTCCCCAAATCTGCCCTGGATGTTCCCATAGATTTTGAAACTTTAAATGAAGCTGGGGCCATAATGGGTTCAGGTGGATTGGTGGTCATGGATGAAGAAGACTGCATGGTATCCATAGCCCGCTTCTTTTTGGAATTTACTCAACTTGAATCCTGTGGCAAGTGTACTTTCTGCCGCCTGGGAACCAAGCATATGCTCCAAATTCTTGAACGCATTACCCAAGGAGAAGGCACTTATGAAGATTTAAATTTACTGGAGGAACTTGCGGAAGAGATCAAAATTGGTTCCCTATGCAATTTGGGGCGGACTGCGCCTAATCCCATACTCACCACATTACATTTTTTCAAAGATGAATATTTAGCTCATATTGAAGAAAAACGCTGCCCTGCCGGCAGATGCAAAGAGCTTATCACATATTATATAGATCCTCAAAGATGCAACAAACCCTGTATGAGTTGTATTAGTATATGCTCTGTGCAAAGACCCTATTGCCCAGTCACATCGCGAGATCTTTGCAGCGAATGCATTGAGATATGCCCCAACGAAGCTATAATTACTCGCCATGACGGCATAAAAGAAATTATTCAGGATAAATGCACAAAATGCGATGAATGCTATAAAACCTGCCCTGCTGACTTCGAAGCTGTGACTAAGCTTTCACCGCCTCCGGCGCAATCATAGCAACCAGCTTTTTTTAGCTGGACATAAATCTATTAACTTTAACATGAAAAACATTGGGGAGGGAGGACTTTACCTATACTTATTACCTATTTGTTTCTATCTCCTTTAATCCCCAGCAAGATAAAATATATGGCATACCAAAAACTAACCACCGCACCCGGAATTGAAGCAGCTTCACTATAAAGACTAACCCCTACCGCAGCTGCAAAAGCTGAAGTTTTAATGGTGGAAAGCAAAATAAAGCTATTTTGATCTGCTTGACTTAGATTTAACTTCTTGGTTATGGCGCCTACAACCACGGCCAGCCCAAAGCAACTAACTATGGCCACAATTGAAACGGGCAATAATACTTCATGTTGGTGAAGAAACACATCCTGGTTAAGCCCCACCACTGAAAATATAACCACAAAAAAGCCCCAGTTAATTACATTACCGCGCAGGCGAGCAATATAATCGGCCACCTTGGTTTTGCGTAAAAGCTGCGAAACAATAAAAGGAACTAAAATCAGAAATATCATGGTGTTAACGAGCCGCAAAGGTGAAACGGCTGCTTCCCCTGTAAACAAGTAGATCAACAACGGGGTCAAGGCCAGGGAAATTAAATACACACCGAATGTGCCCAGCATCGAAAGTCGCAAATTCCCTTTCAGAACGTGTGTAAAGGGAACAATAGCTATTCCTGGAGGTGCAGTGGCTACCAGCACGTATCCCACCCATAAGTCCCAGGTAGGCATAAGCCACCAGGCCAACAATAAGATAACCGCTCCCAGAAATAAAAAATTCAAGGCCAATGCCAAAACTAGGGGGCGGACCATCTCTTTTAAAGGCAAGAAGTCCTGCACAGTTATTTGAGCGGCTGATACTGCCAGAACTACCGCCAGCGCTGGCATAGTTAATCCCTGAAGGGCGGCCGCTACATCACCAAAAACAATCCCCAGGACAAAGGCCATACCCAGAATAAAAGTGCGGTTTTGGAGTAATTTAATAACCATTAGTACCATTCGTCTCCATCAGTTTGTTCCAATCCCAGAACTTCGGTTAATTTCGCCTCATAAGGAGTATGATCTTCATCCAAAATATGCCCGGCCAGTTGGTTTTGATCAAACCAGAGGAATAAATCTATCACCGGCTCTTCTTTCTCAAGTTTCTTCATAACATCAATTCTCTGCATTCTCCCGCGCGGCGTTATCACATAACCGATTAAGGTGGTAAATAAATCATCAATTCTTCTGGCCGGATCCCTATTAATAAGAGCAAGGACATTAGGAACCTCTCGGCCAGAGTTTGTGCTTTTAAATTGTTTAGTAGCCTCATAAATATGTTTACCTATGGAATTGTAAACTGTGTTTACATTCTTCCATGCCATTGGATGAGGTTCAATGGTTTTTTCTTCAAGGTAAAAAACCAGCTCTCCTGCTGAATAAACTGCAAAATCCACACTTTTAGTAGAAGCTTTTGGTATTTTTTCCGCGTGCAATCCCTTACTTTCTATATAATCTTTAACTATCTTCTCCCCTGATTTAGCCAATCTAATCTCCTTGTTTAAGATAGTTTCTTCTCTCCTGAATTCTACCTTCTCCTCCTAGATTATTTTATTATCAACCTAGCAGAGAATCAAGAATTCCTTAAGGCATAGTGCATTTCTCTTTGCGTTTCCAGAATATCTGGGTGCTCATGCGTATTTTTATTGATCATGTGATGCCTCCATATGTATATGTAAGTTTTTGAATAAGTTATGTCATGCTGATTTGTAATATGTTTCAAAGCCATTGCCAATAATCTCACCGTCATTGGGAACCTGAACCAGGACCGGGACGCGGGGACAGGTCCCTTGTCCCTAGTTTTTGGGACAAGGGACCTGTCCCCGCGTCCCGGTTGCCTTATTACATCTGCTGTGGGGTTTCCAGATCCAGATAAATTTTGCCGTCTTTTAATTCTATGATACGGTTGGTTTTCTCGGCTATCTTTTTATCGTGGGTAATAACAATGAGAGTGGACTGCATTTCTTCATTGATATCTTTCAGCAGTTTGTATATCCGATCAGTGGTTTCTGAATCCAAATTGCCAGTAGGCTCATCGGCGAGGATAACCTGCGGCTGGTTAAACAACGCCCGAGCAATAGCTGCTCGCTGCTGTTGACCTCCAGACATTTCCCCGGCCAGGTTATTCTTAACCTTTTCCAATCCCACCATTTCGATAAGTTCGTCTGCTCTTTTTTGCATTTCCTTTTTGCCCGGCTGTTTACCCTTAATGAAGTAAGGCATCATTATATTCTCAAGGGTAGTATACTCCGGCAGCAGATAATGAAACTGGAAGATAAACCCCAAAGTTTCGTTCCTTAGAACAGCCAATTGCTTTTTGTTCAGGCTAACCGTATCCACCCCGTTAATATAAACTTTTCCCCGCGTAGGTTTATCCAGAGTACCCATAATATTCAGCAAAGTGCTCTTCCCGCTTCCTGACTCTCCTATGATAGAGTTAAAAGACCCGGGGGGAAAACTCATATTTAAGTTAAACAGTACCTGTGTTTGTATTTTGGTGCCATATACTTTATCAATGTTTTCCAGGCGCATAATGTTATCCACCGCGTATCACCTCAATGGGTTCTAATTTAGAAGACCGCCTCGCCGGAATTAATGCC
>PWGT01000070.1 GCA_003554535.1 Syntrophomonadaceae bacterium
AATTCTTCGGCCCAGCCAAAGAGACGGTCCGACTCCTTAATTTCCACCCGAGTGCCATCATCCAGAACAAGCTCCCCGGTAAAAAAGCCATAAGTTTTAATTCCCACCATTTTCATTAAACCAAGATTAGGTCCGCCCTTTTTAGTATATTTGGGAGTTAAAACCAGGTTCACTCGCTCATCGGCGCTGGTTATATGCAAGGGGGCATAAGGATTGTGCCAATCATGCTGGTAGGCAACCTTCCCCAAATGATGTCCCTGGCCCTCATAGAATATCATACTTTTGCTGCTTGCTCCCTCACCAAAACCATAATCAAGATTAAATCCCAGGCTAGCCCCATCAACCACGCCAGAAGCAGCGCACCACTTCCATTGATTGCGATAAGGGAAAACCGCCCGGGTCCAATCCAGGACCCCCCAACTGTGGTTATTCTGATTAAAACGATAATTTTCTCCTTCAATAAGAACTTCTCCATCCACCGGCATGCACATAATTTTAACGGCATAAACAAAATGACGGGGATTGGAAAAAGGGATCACGTTAACCATGGAATCCATATCCGGCGCTTTATAGAGCCTGAATTCCCCTCGAATATTCGGGGAAGTAAAATCAGCTTGCAAGTAGATATAATCCCCTTTTCGGGTAAAAGCCATCTGGCTATCACCTTTCCTAAAGATCAAGGGTTTTTTATATCTCCAACTTCTAGGCATCCCTATTGAACCAAGCGTGAGCGGCTTAAACAAGCTTGCTGCTTGGGAAGCCCCGGAGTTAAAATCAGTAAAAGAAAACTGGGCCACACCTGCATAACCTATATCAAAAATATTTAAAATTACGCTGTGGTTTTCATTAAAAACTTCCCAGTAATCCCATTCCTTAATCCGCAAAGGAGAAACTTTAATTTTGGAACGATCATAAAAAAACATATCATCCCGTGACCATCCTGTATTGACTAAATAGCCACGATGATCTAAAATATCATTAACTTGCTTTATTTCATTTTGATTATCGTCTTTTTGCATATATATCTGCCTCCAGCATAATATAATTATAATAAATATAATCTTTCTGTTTTTATACTAATATTTACATATCATTATCAGCAGGTATTCTCCACAAGGGCGCAATTTTCCTACATAACCAGTGGGTATTACTTGCTTTTTCACATAAAAGTTTCGCTGCAGTGCCAGGGTCAGGAACTATGTAATGGAGGGAGGTGTATGTTATGATCAATGGCTCGGTAATAATCAAATGCGCTCACTGTGGAGGATCCACCTGGCTAAACGCCGGTAATCTTGGTGCCAACCGCTGCACATTATGCAATCGCAAGCTGGAACACTTTACTTCAAAAGGCGTTGCCAGCTTTGGAATCACTTTACAACAAGGCATTAACCATTCAGAAGCTGATGCTAAGGAGAAAATCTAAAACAGCAGTAATGATCCTTTTCAAAAGCCCGGGTTTTAGAGACAAATTCTTATGCTTTGCAGCAATAAGGACGGCCTTTGATGTAGTTTGAAGCTCAGTTTATTCTAGATTATTTGCTTGCAGTAAAGACTAACTGTTATAATCATTCTCGAATAAAATTTGCTGTAGAAACTACCGGCAAAGCGAGGTTCAATTATGGGAAGGCTCAAAAACATTCTCAGACAACCGGGCAAATTTTTGGATGGGATAATGGACCGCGTTTCCTCTGTTATAGGAGCTATCTTGCTGGCCCAGTTTCCTCAATTTTATGCCCAGTACATGCAGCGCCTCGGAGGCCATCTTGATGAGGCCCGTCGTGTTGTGGAGCAATATCAGGAGGAAGCAGCCGGTTTCGGACTTACCCTGGAAGAGTATATTAAACACCATCTGGAAGCGGATAGTGAAATATTCGTTTCTTCGGGACAAGTTATAGAAAATGTATGGGACAGGCTCATGGATTTGGAGGCATCCTTTGTGGCATTAAATGAAGCCCATCCTTTCTGGAGGGTATGGGCTTTCTTCAATCATGCCGATTGGGAAATTGCTACCAGGGCCTGGCAAAACTTCACTCCCGGCGTCCCAACCACCTTGGAAGGCCTGGTGTATGCTTTTGTTGGCCTTCTGTTAGGCTGGGGCATCTACCTGGGCATTAAGTCAGTAGTCAAGTTACCCATCAATGCCTATCGCCGCTATAAAGGCACGGGAGGAACTTCTTCCGGGGAGGCATCCAATAACAACCATTCTGCCGGAGGGTGATCTTTAATATACATCAATAAATTATATTACCAATATAGTATTATAAAATATTAGTGTTATGGTTATTTAGATTATATTCTTAATCAGTAGTGAAGAGGCTTTATAGCCTCTTTTTAATTTTTATAGATTTCTGCCTTCTTTCTTTCTCTTCCTTCTTTTTTTCTACTTTTAACCTTCCAATTGTATTTTATTCCAAAACCTCTGCCGCTTACCCATTTTACACATAATTTTTCCCAAACCAGAAAAGATATAAACAGCATAAAATATAAGCTTCCTAAAGGCAGGGAATAGCTATCCTAAAAAAATTCTTAACCAGGTTACAAAAAAGATTCAAAAAACCGCCAGCCGGAGAATTAGATTACAAGTTAAACTTGAGCCAGCGCACTGAACATATTGATAGGCAAGTTCTGAGCAATAATCTGCAGCAAAACTTGGAACAGATTGAAAACTTGCTGGGCAATAGCTACGACCTGGTTATACGTAGCTTTGCCGTGGGTGGAAACAATTTGCAAGTTGCAGTGCTTTTTATTTCCGGACTGGAAAACAATGAAGCTGTAGAAAACATTATCTCTGACTTAACTATTAAATTTTCACCCACCTCAACCGACCTTAAAGCCGATAGCACTTCCCCCAGTCAAATTTTCCAGGAAACTCAGCAAAAAATTATTCGCAACCAGGAATTAGAGCCTGTAGATAATTTATCACTACTTTTTGATCAACTTTTCCTGGGAGACACTATCCTGCTTATTGACGGAATAAACCGGGGAATCATCTGCAACACCAAACAGTGGGAATTGCGAAGCCTTGAGGAACCGGAAGCAGAAAGAGTAATCCGTGGACCTCGGGACGGTTTTATTGAAGCCCTTCCCGTAAATACTTCCCTGCTGCGCCGCCGCATTAGAACCCCAAACCTGTGGATAGAGAGCTTGGAAATAGGCACCGTCACCAAAACCAAGGTAGCCATTGCCTATATTAAAGGTCTTGCCCAGGAGGGACTGGTAAACGAAGTCCGCACCCGCTTGCAAGAAATTGAAATTGACAATGTTATAGAAAGCGGTGTCTTAGAAGAGATGATCGAAGACACCTTTTTTACCCCTTTTCCTCTTATGCACCGCAGCGAGCGTACTGATATTGCCATGAGTGAAATACTGGAAGGACGAGTGGCAATACTTACCGACGGCACCCCTTTTGTCCTTTTTGCCCCCACCCGGCTGCACGATATGCTTCAGGGACCCGATGATTACTACGAAAAATTTCCCGTAGGAAGCTTCATTCGCTTAGGAAGAATGCTGGCTTTTGTACTGGCCATCTTTTTACCCGCCATATACATAGCCACTGTTAACTTTCATACTGAATTAATTCCCAGCACCCTGCTGCTAGGGATTACAGCCGCCCGTCAGGGGGTTCCCTTTCCGGTAGCAATGGAAGTAATTCTTATGGAAATAGTCTTTGAAATGCTACGGGAAGCAGGATTACGTCTGCCTGGCATGATTGGCCCTGCCATTAGTATTGTAGGCGCTCTTATCCTGGGAGAAGCAGCCATTCAGGCCAACTTGGTTTCCCCGGCAGTAGTTATTGTAGTAGCTGCCACTGGTATCGCTTCTTTTGTGGCTCCGTCCTTTGAATTAAACATCGCTACAAGGATCATCCGCTTTTGTATGATTATTTTGGGAGCAACCTTAGGGCTTTTTGGGGTGCAGTTTGGCTTTATCCTGCTTACCATTCACCTGTGCTCTCTTCGCTCTTTTGGCTACCCCTATTTGGCCCCTTTTGCTCCTTTGATTATCGAAGATTGGAAAGACTCGTTTATTCGAGCCCCCTGGTGGTGGCAAAAAAAACGTCCTCACCTGGAAGGTGGACGCGATCCTGTGCGTACTAAAAGAAATAAAGCTCAAACCCCGCCCAGCGTTTTGGATGATTCTGATTATGATTCCTGAAAAAATAAACATTCTAACTCAAGGATTGAGGAGGTTTATTCGTGACTGTTGAAAAAATAGCCAATAGACAGTTACTGTTTATTCTATTTATAACTCGTACGGTAATGCCCATGTCCATGTTACCGGTGCTTGCCGGTGGAGGCAATGCCATGCAGGATGCCTGGATTTCTATGCTCATTGCCACCGGGGGCAATATCATCCTGGCAGCTGCAATTGCCGGACTGGGAACTAAATTCCCCCGGCTGAGCATTGTGGAATACAGCCAGAGATTGCTGGGAGGTGTCGCTGGGCGCCTGGTGAGCCTTCTGCCCATTACAGTTTATTTCACCGTTTCTGCCATGGAAATGCGCATGTATGCAGAAATCATTAATACGGCCTTTTTACCACGCACTCCTTTAATTGCCATTATCGGCATTACTATGATCCTTGCTACCGTAGGTATAATATCGGGAATAGAAGTGCTGGGACGTACTGCCGATTTTTTTGCCTTATGGATTGCCATTTTTTTGATTATATCACTGCTACTGCCACTGCCAGAGATTTGTATTGAAAATTTCCAGCCAGTACTAGCCCGCGGGTTGGAACCTGTCATCTCTTCCGCGCTTATCCCTATAGCTATTGGCGCTCAATATTTATCCATCGGAATGCTTCTACCGCATGTGATGACTCCTGCGAGAGGAGTTTCTACAGCCCTTACTGCGGTTATAATGTCCATGACGTTTACCTTCTTGTCTACTTTGGTAGTTATTGGCAAAATGTCTCCATTCGAGGGTTCCCAAGCCACTTTTCCTTTATTAACCGTCTTTCGCACCATCGAAACCAGTGAATTCCTGCAGCGACTGGAAATATTATTAGTTTTGGGCTGGGGGCTGGGCATATTTATATCTGCATCAATTTTTCTTTATTGCGGAGTTAGCGCTCTTTCCCACTGGTTTAAAACTGAATCATATCGGCCCCTGGTTTTACCGGCAGTGGTGATAGTAGTAATAATATCTATGCTCTTTGAAGATATTTTTCAACTACGTACTTTTGCTCTGACCCCAGAAATCTCCGTTCCCCTGTTTCTTTTGCCCACCATTTTTGTCCTTGCAGTTCTCTGGGGTGCTTACCTGATTAGAAAATTATTGTCAAGGTGGTCTGATTAAATGAAATACCCCCTTTTAAACTTCCTTTCAACCAAAAAGGCAAACAGGGAAATTATAGTAGGTGTTCATAAGTTAAAGCTAATGATAGCAGTGGGGATTATATTTTGCGCTCTTTTGTGCTGCGGAGGGTGCTGGGACCGCGATGAACCTGAAGACCAGGCGTTTGTTGTAGCCACCGGCATCGATTATCATCCCGACCAGGAACTTTATGAAATAATTGTCCAGGTAGCAGATCCAGGTGCCCTGGTGGCAGAAGGTGGAAGTGGAGAAACTCCCAGTTTTGCTGTTTTCAGTGCTAAAGGACATACTCCTTTTCAAGCAGCCCGAGATTTAGCTTTACATTCCACGCGGGAACCGTTTTTTGCCCACAGCGAATTGTTCGCAATCTCCGAAAATACTGCCCGGCATGGGCTGGGGCCCGCCCTGGATTTCTTCCGCCGGGAGCGCCAAATTAGGCTTACTGCAGTTCCATTCATTTTAGAGGGAGACACCAGTATCACCCAGCTTTTTCGAACTGACATCCCCCTGGAAAATTACTCTGCAGAAGGCATGACGCGCCAGGCCGAACAGGGAATAATGAGAAGAGCAGTTTTTCCTTCCCGGAGTTTAGCCGATACTTTGATGTGTTCCAATTTACCCGGTAGAGATATGCTTATAGGAAGAGTAGCCGTAGAAAAACAAACAAAAGAAGATAAAATTGGTGAGGAAGGAGAAGCCTTGCGGGGAACTATAAAAATGGAAGGAGCAGCAGCTTTTAAAGAAGATGAACTTGTAGGATGGTTTGACCAAAGTCAGATTAAAGGCTGGGGCTGGATCCATGAAAAAATAGAAGCTGCCACAGTAAACATTAAATGCCCGGCGCATGATAAACATAATATTGGATTGGAAATTTATGAAGCCCAATCCGATATGAAACCAGTAATCACCATTGATGAAAACGCCAATCGTCAGTACCGCATAGACTTGTTTATCCAGGCCGATGGACGTATCCAGGATCAACTATGTCCCACCGGTTATGTATGGGAAGGCGACCTGGTTAACTCCCTCAACCAGCGCCTGGCACAAGTGATAAAAAACAATATAAAAGATTCTTTTGAGCATGCTCAAAGTTTAGGAACCGATGTATTTGGTTTTGGGAACTGCTTTTACAGGGAGAAATACCGAGAATGGAAGAGAATAGAAGCTGATTGGGTTGAAATTTTCCAGAATGATCTGCGTTTAAATATTGAAGTAGACGCCACCGTGAGACGAGCAGGCCTTATTCAAGAACCATGGCGATAGTAATTATAAAGGGGGCATTCAATTGCCCCCTTTAAACAGTTATATACATGGAGTAATAATAATGATATATTTATGGTTAATTATGATTTTTATAGCAATCCTGGAAGTGCCCGGAATGCTTAGGAGAAAGCATTACCGCACGCTTCTGGTTTTTGCGCTATTGTGGTTATTGGGCGCCACCACCGGTACTTTATTTCTATCTCGTTTGCCTTTCCCTGATGTATTCGGGATTATAATAGAACTAATAAAATGATTAGAAACAATGGCAAATACAACATGTTTTATGGTTTTTTAGGACTAGCAAGATTCATTTTCTCCTGCTTTCACTTTCTGAGCAACTTGAAGCCACTTCTGAGAAACTTCATCCAGGTACTCCGCCACTTCTCCTTGCAAGACATCGTCTGCTCCATGATGAGTGGGGTACGCATGGCAATCCTTCACCATGGTCCGCAATTCTTGAGGAGCATCGATTATGGGGCAAGGAGCCAGGTGGTTTTCATTAAATGGCACCCGCCTTTGATACTCTTTAAAGAATGGGTTCTGCAGCACTTCTATTAAACTCTTCTCTCGAATATTATCTACGGCAAAATGGACGAAAGCACATGGTTCTACATCTCCAACCCCGTTAATGTGGAAATACTGGCGGCCTCCAGCTATACATCCCTTGCTGTGTTCCCCGTCATTCCAAAAATCAAGGAAGAAGACGGGCTTGGTAGCCCTTATTTCTTTAACCCGCTCTATCATCCATGCTCTCTGCTCCGGGGTTAGCATCATCTCTACATTAGGATTCCTTCCAATGGGCACATAATGAAATGCCCATACATAAGTAACACCTTTTTCGATAAGAAAATCAATAAATTCATCACTAAGCAATTCTTCCACATTGTCTCTCATAACCGTCAAAGAAGCACCAAAAAGCACACCATTTTCCCTTAGCCGATCCATGCCTGCAGAAATTTTATCAAATACTCCTTGGCCCCTTCGAGCATCTGTTTTTTCCCGCATACCTTCCATGCTAATGGCCGGTGAAAGATTGCCCAGCCGAGCTAGTTCATTTACAGTTTCCTCGGTGAGTAAAGTGCCATTAGTGAAAGAAAGGAAAAACGAATCGCTGTTATCCTCTAAAACCTCCATTAAGTGGGGATATACAAACGGCTCTCCACCCGAGAAAACTATCCAGTGAATATGCAAATCACGGGCCTCTTTAATTATCCTATTCAATAGTTCCGGCTCCAGGCTGTGGGATTTGTCGTATTCCCCTGCCCAGCAACCGGTGCACCTCAAATTGCATGCAGTAGTTGGATCAATAAGTATGGCTGCCGGAATAGCCACTCCAAGCTCTTCTGAAATTTTATCCCGCTCAGGCCTGCCCACGAAGCTACCTTTCAGGACAAGAGTATTAACAAGCTTTTTGAGCATATGGGGATTATTGGACACCCTCCTGGCTTGTTCTCTTGCCTCGGGCATGCGGTTAAAATAATCTCGGACCAGCCTTACCCATTCCTTATGGTGGGGCAATTTAGCATAATTCTCCACATAATTAAAAATGTTGGGCAAGTTATTATCCGGATCCTTGGTAATATAGTTAATGGCCTGGTTGACCGTTTTCTCCGTTGCAAATTCGCGAACTTTTTTCATACTCATTATAATTCCTCCTTTGTAATTATAATAAGCTCTTTGTTGCAATTTTGTTTCCTTCTTTTTACTTCTCATCCCCGTTAATTAAACTATCTATGTCTCTTAAATATCTTTTTTTGTAATTATATAGGCATTTACTAACTTCTGTTCAAATAAAAAAATTTACCCTGGTCATTTGGGGATAAATTACTGGTTTTCCCAGGCTAAAACCAGATACATATCCTGCATCAGTTCATTAAATTCCTCCTTCACTTGTTTGAAATTCATATCATCATAATCTATCTATCATCTTATCTTCCATTATGGCGAATATAATACCTTAATCAACATATGTCAAGATTTAACGATTTTTAACCAAATAGGAAATAAGCTAAAAGTCCGGATAAAGTAGGAAGGGCTAAGTATAAACCATATTTAAGCGCCACGAACCTTGGGCCCAGAAAGCTAAGTTCATAAGGAATATGGCCTACATTGATCATGCCCCAGGCCGTAATCATTGCCACTGCTGTGCCTATAGCCACATTATCTCTAAATACAGCATCAAATAGAGGGAAGAAAGCAAAGGGGCCACCCTGGATGAGAGCGCCGATAGCAGGACCTACAACTAACCCTCTCCATCCTGAACCTTCTCCCATCCACTCTTTTAAAGCCTGCTCCGGCAGCAGCAAATCGATGAAACCTACAATGATAAAGGCCAAGATGAGGAGAGGCAAAACATTGATGAACATGTTCCTGGCTTCTGTTAAACCTTCTTTTATTTTACCTTGCCGATGAGCAAAAAATAAAAGTATTACTGCCATTATAGATAATATTATCAGGGCATTGGTCATTTACTCATCACTTCCTTCCGATTTGGGTCTCATCTGCAATTTATTAACCTCTTCCCTTACCCTGGCAGTATAGTGGGGAAGTAAAAGATTAACCGCTACTCCAGCCAAAATTGGAATGAAAAAGGTAACCACAAACCTTATTGCTGTAAGTTCGATACCTACGAATGCAATTTCCATGGGTAGCCGGGCTATATTCCAAAGTGTTTTGGCCGCCACAAAGCTAAGCATGGTTCCTACATTTGCACCTGAAACAATTAGCGTGGCCATTAAGGGATAAAAGAAAAAAGGCCCTCCTGGCACCAGGGCACCCATCAGGGCACCAATAAAAGGCCCCTTCCAACCGGCCTCCTGACCTAGCCATCGGGATACTAAATTTTCAGGTATCATTACCGAAACCAGGCCGGCAACTACAAAAGCAACAATAAGCAAGGGGACAAGAGCCAAAAGAGTTTGTCCTCCAGTAAGAACCCCTTTCCCTACATGGGAAAAACCATCTTGAAACATTGCTATAATAGCTAAAATAACCGCGGCTATTGCCATACCCATTACAGTTTTGTTCACTACGAATCCTCCTAACGCAACAAACTTCTGCCTAATATTCTTGTTCCCGAATTTAATAAATTTAAGTAACCCCTGGTGAGAAATCCGCCATCAGCGGTGCATGGTCTGAAGGAGTGGGCTTCCGGCGCCGGCGGGGCCACAAATCCACTTCTATATCTTGCAAGCGATTTAATAAAGGAGCCGTAGCCAGAATGTAATCGATGCGCATACCCTCATTTTTCCAAATAGCGCCACCTATGTAATTCCACCATGTATAACCAGGTTCCTGGGGATACAGATGCCTGTAGGTATCAAACAACCCCCATTCCATCAAGTTTTCCAGGGCTTCTCTTTCTGCAGGCAATGTCGCAATACTGCCCTGTAATAATTCAGGGGCATGCACATCCAAATCCTGCCGGGTTACATTTAAATCTCCCACAACCACCAGCGGTTCGGAGGGATCATGATTAGCTTGTAAATATTCAAGAAAATAACGATACCACTGCAGCTTGTACTCATATTTTTTAGAATCGGGAGATTCACCATGAGGAACATATACATTGATGACAGTTATGCCGTTTAGCTGGCATTCCAGGAAACGTTTTTGCTCGTCCCAGTATTCATCACCAAAACCTTTTATTACTTTTTCCAGATCATACTTTGAGCATACAGCTACCCCGTTATACTGAGGCTGAGCAAATACTGCCACCTGGTATCCCACTTCTTCTAATTGTTGAAATGGAAATTTATCCTCCGGTTGCTTTAATTCCTGCAAGCATAACACATCTATATCAAAATTTCGTTTTTCCAGCCAGTTTAGCATCAATTCACTCCTGGCCTTAATGGAATTTACATTATAAGTACATATTTTCAATCAAATCACCCCTTAATTAGCCACATTTAACAGTTTTTCTCATCATACCATTATTTTTTTTACATTATAACATTTAAACTCCAGGCAACGGGTCTTGACCTTAAAGGCAAATGTGGCCTATTATATTTGCAGTTAACTTTCACAAACCAGCAATAAGGAGAAATTGAATCCCAGATGAAAATTTGCAAAGAACATTCTTTTGAAAACAACCGGGTTAAAGGGTTTGAACTGGGGTATAGCCCAGTGGGACGCCCTTTGATGAATGTGTTATTTTATTATGTTGACCAAATTTTAATCGATACCGCCCAATCAAACATGAGAAAAAGTTTCTTGGAATTAATGCAAGACCGCCCCGTGGAAAAAGTTCTGTTGACTCATCACCATGAAGACCACAGCGGCAACGCCCTGGCCATTAAAAAAATGAAGGAGGTTCCTGTTTACGGCCACCCCCTTACTGCCCAAAAACTTGCAACTGGATTTAAAATTCGACCTTACCAAATTATTACCTGGGGCAAGGCTGATAAAGTAGAAGTTGAAGAATTACCTTCCTCCATATCCACAGACTCTTACTGCTTTACCCCTATCCACACCCCGGGGCATAGCAAAGATCACGCAGTTTTCCTGGAAAAAGAGCAAGGGTGGCTGTTTGCGGGAGACCTGTTTTTGGGAGCCAACATCAAGTATTTTCGCGCCGACGAAAACATAAAGGAAACTATAGAATCCCTGAAAAAAATTTTGCAATATGATTTTGAAGCACTATTCTGCGGCTTAAATCCCCAGCCTCATAACGGCAAGCAGATGCTTTCTAAAAAACTTCAAAATTTGGAAGAGCTCTACGGTCAGGTTGAAAAACTGGTAAACGAAGGCTTAGATGAAGAGAGGATTATCCGGAAACTTAACAAAGAAGTAAAGATGGTAAAATTAATTACCATGGGGAATGTTAGCCACGCAAATATGATTAGCTCGGCTTTAAAGAATGTGAAGAAAGAAAGAGCATTAATTTAACTGTTATTTATTATTGGATACAGCATGATCCTTAAACCATTGACATATTTGCCTATAATTAGAATTGCCTTTAGCCACGCTTAACATAAATGTAACAACTTCTTCCTGGGTAAATTTAAATTCATATCCGTGATATTTAACACAGTTTCAAGTTCAATCCACCTCATTTTGCTAATTCCTCTAAGGCTGGTTTATATTCTTTGATAATTTTTTCCGCTATTTCATATTGGTTTTCTTTCTCCAATCGCTTCCCAAGTGAGTCTAAAACATTTTTTAACTCCTCTGGAGAAAGGCAAGCGAGTTCTTCCACTAATTTTTCGTGTGTTTTCAATTCTAACACCCCCTATTTCTGTTACCATTATAAACTCTAAGATGCTCATTTTACAATTTCGTATAATTATAAGATGTTAATAAAACCCCTCATTAAAAAAATTCAAAATATGCCAGTTGGATGGATTAGACACAATTATTAAGCCCCATCGTTTCTAATATCATCAAATGTACTTCCTAAACTGACGTACGCTTATATAATTGGTGGAGGCGGCGGGAATCGAACCCGCGTCCGAAAGTGCAAGTACAGAAACCTCTACGAGCGTAGCCCTGATCTTATTCTCGCACCCCGGAGTCATCAGGGCAGAACTCCAGAGGTGCCAGCCCTTTTTAGTTTCCCCGCCGGATAGAAGGGCCACCACCCGGCGAGTAGCCCGGTTTTATGACACCCCGTATCTTTTCCCCCGGGCGAGGAAAAGTGGGATGCGCTGCCTTATTTAAGCGGCAGCGAGAGCGTAATCTTCGTTGGCATTTATAGCCACTCCATGTTGGTACCGGGTCATGGTCCCGGGCTCGCAGTTCCTGCTCTTACCACTCCCGTCGAATCCTGAACGCCCCCAAGAATGACAAGAGTTAACGATGTTTTAATAACTGAGCTCTTTATTACTCTTTGATAACCATGTTGCTTCCTGCTTCTATTTTACCCAATTTACCTTAAAATTTGAACCGGTTATCAATAAACACCTATTTAAGCTGCTTCTCTTTGAATGCCCGCTCAATTTCACGCTGCGCTGACTTTTCCGCCTCAGTTGCCCGTTTATCATATAGCTTCTTGCCCCGGGCCAGCCCTATTTCCACTTTAATCAAACCTCTTTTTAAATAAATTTGCAAGGGAACTAAAGTGTAGCCTTTTTGCTGAACTTTGCCAAACAGACGGTTAATCTCCCGTCGGTGCATCAATAGCTTGCGCGGCCGAATTGGATCATGGTTGTTGCGATTACCTTGTTCATAAGTGCTTACATGAACATTATACAATATAAGCTCACCATTTTCAACCTTGATATACCCCTCACGCAGGTTAACGCGGGAGTTGCGGATGGATTTGACCTCGGTGCCCATTAACTCAATTCCGGCTTCATACTTTTCTTCAATAAAAAAGTCATGGTAAGCTTTTTTGTTGCGGGCAACTATCTTTATCTGATCACTCATAAGTCTGGTCCCTCTCTTTTTATGCTTCTAGTTAAAATCGCTATAAAACTGTTATAGCGATTTTTCCCTTAAAAAAATTTTTCGACATTGATATTTTACTATAAACAGCAAGTTTGGGAAAGAATATTTTACAAGATAAACTGTGAGTAATTTAAACGAATAAAATTGGGTTTAAATTGGCTATTTATATGGTATAATGAAAATGCTTTGTAAATCAATCTAAAATATGGGAGGGTTTAAAGTGAAAGAAAAGGTAGAACAGGCCATTGAGAAAATTCGCCCCAGCTTACAGGCTGACGGGGGTGGCGTTGAACTTATAGCAGTTGACGAAAATACTGGAATAGTAAAAGTTCAGCTGACCGGAGCCTGCAGCGGGTGCCCCATGGCCACTCAAACTCTGAAAAACGGAATCGAGAGAGTTGTTAAGAAAGAAGTTCCCGAGGTAACTGAAGTCGTTTCCGTTTAATGTTATTTTTAAATATGCTACCTTAAACCCGGTAATGCCGGGTTTTTGTGTGATTTTTGCGAAAGGATAGTTTTAACATGCAAGAAGTATACCTGGATAATAGCGCCACAACTCCTTTATACCAGGAAGTAATAGATTATATGTCTTCGGTGCAAGCCAAATTTTATGGTAATCCATCATCTTTGCACCGCAAGGGCATAGAAGCGGAAAAAGAAATTAATTTTGCCCGCGGGGAGCTATCCAGGGTCATAGGTGTTAATCCAGGAGAAATTATCTTTACTTCCGGAGGCACTGAATCTAATAATCTGGCTATCAGGGGCACTGCCTATCGCCACCATCGCCGGGGCAAACACTTGATTACCACCCCCCTGGAGCATCCTTCGGCTTTGAATTCTTTCCGGCAATTAGCCCAGGAAGGTTATGAAATTTCCTATTTGGATATAGATGAAAAGGGAAATGTTGATCTAAATAAGCTGGAGGATTTACTTGGGCCTGAAACCACCCTGGTAAGCGTGGCGCACGTAAACAACGAAATTGGCACAATCCAGGATATATCCCAAATAGGTAAAATCATCAAGAATAAAGCTCCGCAAGCTTTGTTTCATGTAGACGCGGTCCAGTCCTTAGGGAAAGTGGAAATAAAAGCACCAGAAAATAATATTGATCTTCTTTCTGTGAGTGCCCACAAAATACATGGGCCCAAGGGAACGGGAGCTCTTTATGTTAAGGAGGGAACTCTCCTGCAACCGCTTTTTTATGGGGGAGACCAGGAAAAAGATCTCCGCCCCGGCACTGAAAATACAGCAGGAATCGCTGGTTTTGGCAAAGCTGTTTCAATTTATTTCAAGCATAAACAGACCTATGTGGAAAACATGAGCGAGCTCAAAAAATTATTATTTAATAGCTTGCAAAACTACCAGGAACTATATATAAACGGCCCTTCACCAGAACAAGGGGTTCCTCATATATTGAACCTTTTATTCCCCCATATTAAGGGAGAGATTTTATTGCATTCCCTGGAGGACAAAGGGATTTATATATCTTCTGGTTCGGCATGTCATTCGCGGCGACCGGAGCCCAGCCATGTACTTGCTTCCCTGGGGTTGGATGCAACCCAGGCTGATAATTCGTTAAGGTTTAGTTTTTCCAGCCTTAACACCAGGGAAGAAGTGGACTATGCTGCCCAAAAAGTGGTAGAGTGTATAGAAGAACTAAAACATTTTATGAAATAGTTAACCCGGCAACACCAATAAACACTACAAAACAACCTCTTAAATAAAAGGAGACGGATCAGTTAAGATGAAATTGTTGCTTATCCGCTATGGAGAACTGGCTCTGAAAGGGAAAAATCGCAAATACTTTGAAGAAGCTCTTATGCGAAATATCCGGAAAATGTTGCATGACCTACCTGTAGAAGTAAAAAAGCTTTACGGGAGGTTATTTGTTTATTTGCATGATGAAGAATATTATCAAGAAGCTATAAATCGCTTGCAAGGCATATTTGGGCTGGTTTCCATTAGCCCCGCTGAAAGTTCGCCTCTGGACTTTGAAGACATTAAACAAAAGGCGGTTGAAGTCTTGCAGGATAGTATTGACCCCCCTTTCACATTTAAAGTTGAAGCCCGGCGCTCCAATAAGCAATTTCCTCTGCAATCACCTGAAATTAATCAGCAACTGGGAGGACATATCCTGAACAATTTTTCTCAATGCAAGGTGGATGTCCATAATCCCGATATAACGCTAAAAGTGGAAATCAGGGAACAGGAAGCTTATCTGTTTTACCGCTCTTACCCGGGAGAAGGGGGCTTGCCCGTAGGTATCAGTGGTAAGGCGTTGCTTCTTCTTTCCGGGGGAATCGATAGCCCCATAGCCGGATGGATGGGGTTAAAACGGGGGCTGGAAGTTGAAGCTTTGCACTTTCACAGTTTCCCTTTTACCAGTGAGCGCTCCAAAGAAAAAGCAATCGAACTAGCTCAGGTTCTTACCCGGTATCATCCTCAGGTAACCCTACACATCGCAGGCTTTACTGAAATCCAAAAAGCCATCCACAGCAACTGCCCCAAACAAATGGGAGTTACCATTATGAGGCGGATGATGTTCCGGGTAGCTGACAGGCTTTGCCGAGCCAAAAACTGCAAGGCCTTGATTACAGGTGAAAGCCTGGGACAGGTTGCCAGTCAAACCCTGGAGAGCATCCAAACTATAAGTGCCACTACTGATTTGCCAGTCTTTCGCCCCCTTATCGGCCTGGACAAGCAAGAAATCATCAGTTATGCCCAAAAGATTGGAACTTATCCTATCTCCATTCAACCATATGAAGATTGTTGTACAGTATTTGTACCCCGTCATCCAGCCATTAGGCCAAAGGCTTTCCACGCAGAAGAAGTAGAACAGAACCTGGACATTCCTACATTGCTGAATAATTGTGTGGAAAATATAGAAACTATCACCTTGCAGGCCAGACAGTAAAACGAAAAACATTTTATATTTGTCACCAACAGGTGACATGTTACTTCCTCGAAATAATTAATTGCCCTTCCTTAACTTCTTCTGCTCAATAATTCCCACTGGTTGTCTTCTGTTTTTTTTTCCTGCTCAAAGCCACATAATCTTTTATTTATTGCCTGTGCGACTAATTTTTTTAATATATTCCTTTCAAATAGCCAAACTACTAAAAGAAACTATGAAAATTGAATGATTAACAAAAAAGAAAGGAAATTTTAGATGAAATTACAAGAAAACTCCTCTCATAATAAAATAGTTATTGTCGGAGCCGGACAGGTAGGGGCAACTACCGCTTTTACTTTGATTTCCAGCAAAGTAGTCTCTGAAATTGTCCTTATTGATATAAATCAGGCTAAAGCAGAAGGGGAAGTACTGGATCTGCGTGATGGCTTGCCCTTTTTACAACCTGTGGAAATAAATATGAGCGATTACTCTGCATGCCAGGATGCAGATATAATAATTATCGCTGCCGGCCACAATCAGGAACCAGGAGAAACACGGCTGGACCTGACCCAAAAAAATGTTGCTGTCTTCAACGATATGCTCCCTCAGATTTTGGAATATAACCCCTCGCCTTTACTTTTAATAGCTACCAACCCTGTTGATGTTTTAACTCACTACACCCTTTATTCCACGGGGCTTTCACCGGAGCAAGTGCTGGGCACAGGAACAGTGCTGGATTCTGCACGTTTGCACTATGCTTTGAGCCGGCATTGCCAAATTGACCCGCGGTGTATTTATGGTTATGTCATCGGGGAACACGGCGATGGGGCAGTTATTATCTGGAGCGCTCTTCAGATAGCTAGCATGAAATTAAAGGATTTTTGTAACACTTGCGGAAAAGGTTGTGCTCACCTGGAGCCAATAGAAGATGAAGTGAAGAATGCAGCTTATAATATAATCGATAGAAAAGGAGCCACCTTCTACTCCATAGCTCTGGCTATAAGGCGAATCGTGGAAAGCATTCTTCGAAACGAAAATTCTATTCTAACCGTATCTTCTCTTGTTAACAATTATTATGGGATCAATGATGTTTGCCTTAGCCTTCCTGCCATCATCAATCGTCAGGGGAATATAATGCCTATTCCTATCCCCCTGGATGAAATGGAAGAAAAAGCCCTGCAGGAAACAGCCCATAAACTAAAAAGCATTAGCGAGCCATTCATGTTCAGCTTGGCTTAACATGATTAAAGCACTGCACCGGCAAAGTAAAATTTATCTCCGATATACTACACCGCGAAAAAGGGCAATTGTTTCTTCTTTTTCATTGAGGACAGTCACGCTGTAAACACCAGTGGATTTTGTCAAATTTTCCTCACTAGCTATGGCCGTAAGCTTTTCACCGGGCACAGAAGGAGCCATGTAATTTATGCTGACCTGAAGAGCTACAGCAGTTCCACGGGAATTGCTGGCCAATCCAAAAGCAGTATCAGCCAGAGAAAACAGGGCACCTCCATGGGTTATGTTATGGAAGTTAGTCAAGTTTTGGGTAACTTCCATCTCCACGCGGCAGTAGCCAGGTGACAGTTCTCCTATTTCTATGCCCAGACTGAGAGGGTATGTATCTTCGCGGTAATATTTATCTTTTAGTTCCTCACAGTATTGTTGAGCATTGTTCTGATGTTCTGACACTTCAAAGTCCTCCTTTAAAGTATTATTTTTACACATTAAGTGTTATTTTTACACATTAAATATTTTTTTTACACACCTAAGATGCAATTATTTCCGTTTTACTACTTTACATTTCCTTTATTACATTCTTAATTCCTTCCGTACTTGAGTTTTTAAAATACCCCCTCCTCCTAACCTCCTCCCGCCAGGGGAGGAGGGATACTTATACCTAACCAGGAAATCCGCCAGGGGAGGAGGGACTTCGTTACTCACCGTCAGAACCTGTGGAAGAAAAACACCTGCACCTTACCAGGGGTGGAGGGACACTTAAAACTACCGGGAAAGTTTTAAGAAACTATAGTACACAAATAAGCACACCGTAAGGTGTGCTTAAATAAAAAGGGTTCCGGCGGGGACCTACTCTCCCGGGGGCTCCCGCCCCGAGTACCATCGGCGCTGGAGGGCTTAACTTCCGTGTTCGGGATGGGAACGGGTGTTGCTCCTCCGCTATTCCC
>PWGT01000054.1 GCA_003554535.1 Syntrophomonadaceae bacterium
GAAGGGGTTTATTCGGCAAAATATAAAACGGAAATCCTTACACGGCTACTCTAAGCCGTCAGGATTTCCGCTACTAGGGCAGTCTTGGTGGAGTTGAAGCACCTCGAATGTTATCCGCGTATAGCACTGAGAAAAATCAATAACTGACAGAAATAGTGGTTACTATCTGGGGTATATTTTGTTCAATGTTTCGTCATTGTTAGTTTTCCATACTTTCCAACCATTATTACTTCTAAGAGATACAATATCTGCAGCGGTACTAGGTGAATTGAACGTGTAATCCTTCTCAAATACAAGTTGATTATTCTTCTCTTTGATTATTCCTTCTTTGATAAGTCTGTCTCTAAATTTAACTTCACTTGACCCTACTTTGTGTGCCGTTGGTTCCCTACGAGAAATTGATCCTTTAAGCACAGTGAATTTCTCATTAATGTATACACCCGAAGCATTCCAAAGACCTTTTTTATCTCTAAAATGAAATACTGGTCTTTCATCAAGCTCTTCTTTTTCAACTTCAGGTACAAACAGATTGAAAGCTAAGGTTTTAAAAAGAGTTTTAATCGTCTCGAAATATAATAAACACTCATTTCGCTTAGCTTCAGGTATTTTTGTGATTTTACCAGTGTTGCCATTGTTAGCCACGTATCGATCAACATCATTGGCTTTTTCAATCATTAACTTTTCAAGGTATGTTAAATGTGCTTTATCAAATGTACCTCCACTATTTTGAATAGTGTATACACTTGACCAAAATGGTTTTTTCTTTTTATGTTCTGTAAGCCGTGAATACAAATCTTCAGTTTCCCCAATGTAGACTGAATCACTACCATCATCTGATTTACCGACTAGCACATAACATCCCATGTATTTAAGTCTGTTTTTCTGAAGTTCCAATTGGGATTTATCTAAAAAAACAATTTTTATTGCTTCGGTTGTTATTCTTGTTTCAGAGATTTCACTTGCGTCTCCGCTCGGAAGATATATCTCAATAGTTTTAGCTTTTAACATAACACATCACCTATCCTCGAAAACATTGTTATCTATAAATATGACAATGAGAATTTTATAGAATCGATTTTAAAGCACCTCTAAAAATCCTGTTTTATATTATATTCTACAGTGACTTATATTCTTTTGAAGAAACCACAGTATCATAAAGGCCTACGTTTTCATCTTTATGTTTATTGATGCCAATATATTCCAAACTCGAATCTTCATATCTCTTAAACTTATAGACTGCATCATTCATCAAAGATGCATTAAATAAATCCAAACTAACCAATAACTCAAAATCTTTCACTGTGAGACCAGTGACTTTTTTAAATAAACCTGGTTCCAACTGAGTTATTACATCTTTTAAGGTGTGCTCCCTATAATCAGTCAAATACATAAATATAGGGATACGTGTTGCAAATTTTATTAATTTTTCCTGGATTCTCTTTCTCATATTTTTATATTCTTTTTCTTCTTTAGTTAGTTCTCTTTTTTTAGACTTATCTTTTCCTCCTTCATCATTACGCTTGGCTTTTTTAACTTTTTCAGACTTATTAATAATTGTTTCAATGTCTTTATTGAGGGATCTGAAACCTTCAATATTCATTAGTGCATTCATAGCATCCTCGTTAGATATTAATCTTTTTAGTGTCATATTATCAACATTAACCAATAATGCGCTTTCCCAGCGTCTAGCGAGTAAGGTTGAAGAAGTTCCACTCATAGCGATATCTAAAATCTCTTTGGCATTTATTCGTTTCATTGAACTTCCATCATATGACAAAACAGGAAGGAAATTGATGAAGTCAGAAACTTTTTTTTCAGGGCTAATTTCATCCACATTCAATTTAAAACTATATTCTTGTATCTGTCTTAATGCTCTATTAAGAGCAAAATCAAAAACATAACAATTTTTCTTTATTATATCTTTCTGATTAGGTGAAACACCGTCTCTATTTTTTACAACCCATGGTGATTGTACACGAAAGGCGGATTGAAAGTATGTTTCAGGACTGGTTAGATTTCGCAACATAAAAATGCCTGTCCATGGCCTTACTGTCACACCCGTAGTAAGTTTACCACATGAAAGTGTTATTGTTTTCGTCTTTAAAGGATCATCCATAGCATTATAGACTGGAGGTAGTGCATCAGCTCCGATACCTGCAGATGGCCCGGCGGCCACAATTATTTGATAAACGTGATAGAATTTGTTATGGTCTCTTTTCAATAAATTAGACATTGCGTAACATGCAGCTACGCTAGGCAAAAACCAAAAAGTATGATTTAAATACTCTAATAGCCTAACATCCGAAAAAGGTAATGGTGGTTTCTTAGCTCCCATCTTCAAATCATCTCTAGAAGTTTCAAGCAACCCGCCTCGAATCAAATCCAACCATTTTTGCACTTCATTTTCATACTTGAACACCGCATCTTCTTTTTTTCCTACAGCTTCAAAAAAGGTATTCAGATCAAACTCATCAAATTCCCCTTCACTTGCAATATCTGCAATTGAATCAGGCAATTTATATGTCATTAAAACCATTTTAGGAAGGGCAGCATAAGGATTATCATCACCTTCCCATTGTTCTTTAGCATTTTGTTCATCAGAATATGTCCAGTTATATATCTGATCTTCAATAAACTCACCAGACGCAATAGCCTTGAATGGAGTTCCAGATAAATACAAAAAGGCCTTCGATCTGATTTGCATTATTTCTCCTGGTTTAGTTTCGCTATCCAATTTCAGCTTGGACTCAGCAAGAGCAAATTCTTGTTCTTTTTTTGATTCTGACTCAAAAAGATCTTGAGCTTTATCTCTCCAAGCTCCGTAGTGATACTCGTCAAAGATAATACAATCCCATTCTGTTTGATGTACCCACTCATTTTTCGGTTTGATACCACCGCTATAATTAGTTCCTAAAAAATCTTGGAACGATCCAAATGCTACAATAGGTTTATCAAAATCTAATTCATCATACTTCTTTCCATTTTTAGAATAAAATTGCCATCCTTGAAAATCTTTGTGTGTCGAGAGGTCCTCTTCCCATGAGTTTTCAACTGCAGGCTTGAATGTTAGAACTAATATTTTAGACCAATTCATTCTCTTAGCAAGTTGATAGGAAGCGAAAGTCTTTCCAAATCTCATTTTTGCATTCCAAAGAAAATGAGCGGATTCATCAGGGGTTTCACTCAAAAACTTATCAAAATATTCTGCGGTTTTTCTAACAGCTTCTTCTTGTTCGGGTCTCATCTCAAAAGAATGAACCCTTTGAGATTCCCCCTGTCCCTTTGTACGTACTGAATTGATAGCTTTCAATACTGTACTTTTATCACATCTAAACCATTCTCCACCAGGATTGGAGATTCCCATCTTTAGAAGCTTTCGATGAACATCTTTATCTGTAAAACTAGTTCCATCTTTTCTCATCGCTGGTTCATTGAGTACAATCTGATACGGTTTTCTGCCTGGGCGAGTAGTAGGATATTGCTGAGCAACACGCTTTTGTACTGAAATCGACGTGAATCCGACTTTTAATAATCCTTCAAAATCTGGATTTGTATCAACATAGGCATATATTCTTGGATCTGAACTAATTGATTCTGGAAAAAGTTCCTCAGCTCGATTCATATTATTCACCTTCAGTTTTGGGAATTGGCTTGATCATGCTCTCTATAAATTCAATTTCTTGGTTATTTAGCTGATATTTTTCATATAATTTTTCATCAGTCCACTCAATTGAAAAATCTTGTTCAGGAACTATTGCATATACTTTTCTTGAAGCATGTTGTGTTATTTTCTTCAACATTACAAGAAACCGAAAAAATTTGGTCTCCATGTATATTTTAACATTTCGTGCTTGGATTTCACTATTAAATGGCCCAACTACTAAATATGTTTCTGTGCATATACTATTGGGTTCAGCAATTATTGGTTTATTGATTATTTGGTGAGGGAAGCCTTCACCCGCTCCATAGGCCATGGTAATTAAAACTTTCCATTTATCAATCCATTCATTTTTATATTCAATGTCATCCCTTGGAAACCAAGATACTCTTTTATTACCATACAATTTGACATCATTTTCAAATCTAGATTCTTTTCCTTTAACATAAGTACGTAAACCAAAAGGTTTTTGTGAACTAACGTATTTTGCAAAACTATTATTAGTATTACCGCTTACTTTTCTATAAATTGCAATTGACTCATTATATCTAATAAATATATCAAGTCCCGGTTCTACTAACGGCCTAGTCATTTTAGAAACCAGCTTATTACCCTCAATACGGATGATTTCACAATTACCCTTATACTCTTTGTCCCATA
>PWGT01000019.1 GCA_003554535.1 Syntrophomonadaceae bacterium
CTTATTCTAATCAGAGCCTCTCCGGCAGCAGGAACAGGTTGAATAAGATCCTCCCGGTAGTTTAACTCTCCATCAAAATACAAGCCCTTAATTCCCAACACCTCCTAAAGAACACAAAAAAGCAAGCAAGAAGAAATCATCTAAGGTTTATTTCTACAAATAAGTATTTTTCCCTTCCTACAAGGTTTGGACTCAAGAAACCAGGTAAGAGTTTTCTTACTTCCTGTCAAATATATATTTGTCTACTCAAAGGGATGTTTTACCGTCAAGCTATCACTCATGCCGGGCGGCACCCCAAACAAAGAAGCAAGGGAAACTTCCCTTGCTTCATGTGGCGGGAGTAGATGGGAATCGAACCCACCGGGGATGGATCGCACCCCCCACTGGATTTGAAGTCCAGGAGCAGCACCAGCTTGCCAACTACTCCCGAGTTTATGCTCTATGCAAACCTCTTTCCTTAGTAATTCTAACCTTCCAATTTATTATTGTAAAGGTTTCTTTTTATTTCTCTTGCCTTGACCCCGTTTATCAAATAAAGCCACACCACTTTCTTAAAGATTCTATAATTCCTAACTAACTCAAGATTAACCTACCAGGATTCACACCGACTTATTACATTTGCCAAGCGGAATTTTTTTTTGTTTATTTCAATAACTTCTCCGGGATACTCATCATATTCCACCCAGAATTCTAAAATATGATAAGCGGGATCATATGTTATAGCTCGGGCCTCATCCAATCTTATTAACTCTTTACCGCTCTCTTCCAAGGTTTTAATCCTGTAAGTCATTTTTCATATTTTCCTTTTGCTTGCGCTGTGTGAATGCAACCAAACCTATACCTACCTCATATAGCAATAGAAGAGGGAATATCATTAAAAACTGTGAAAAAATATCCGGGGGTGTAATTAACGAGGAAAGAATTAACATGATCAATATGGCAAATTTGCGGTTTCTGCGCAATAAGGGTGGGTTTACCAGACCCAGCATTCCCAAAAACCAAAAGACAAGTGGTAGCTGAAAGACTACTCCAAAAGCAAATAAAAAACCTATGGAAAAGGAAAGGTAATGTTGCAGGGTAAACATAGCCTCCAGTGTCTCATCCTCAAATTCTTGAAAAAACTCAAGGGCTATGGGAAAAACAACGGAATAAGAAAAGGCCAGTCCTAGAAAAAAAAGGAAAAACATCCCAAAGGGCAGAAGTATCAACAATCTCCTTTTTGCTTTAGGTAGAACCGGCCAGATAAGGGCTACAACTTGATAGAATATAATAGGTAAAACTATAAGAAAACCGGTGGTTATGGCCAGGCGGATATTCGCCATCAATGCCTCAGCAGGGGCGATGTAAATAAGTTCCGGGTTCTCGGCAGGCATTACTAAAAAAGCTCGAATATAGTCAATAAAAACAAAGCTAACTACAGATGCCCCGATAACACTAACGGCTATTATAATAAGTCGCTTGCGTAAATCTTCTAATCTTTTTATCCAAATGGGATCGATGCTCAAACCATTTTCGCTCATTTTTCTTCGGCTATTACTCCTCTACTTCTACTTCCTGCATACCACCCAATCTTTGCAGTTGTTGGAGGGCAGTATTATACAATGGAGATTCTTCTGGCTCAATTTCTAAGACCTTTTCCAGCTGTTCAACAGCTGCCTCCATATCTTGATGATAAGAAAGTAACAAAGTACTGTAATGTAAACGCGCCTGACTATCTTCAGGATTTTCTTCCAGGACTTCTAAAATCAATTCTTCCCCTTCGTTTGCCATCTCTTTTGCTTTATCTTCTTTATCTGCGTGCTGATATATTTCCAAAAGAACCAGGTAGTTTTCTATTCTATCAGGTTCTTCTTCTAATGCTTCTTTAGCAAGGTTTTCAGCTTTTTCAGCTATCTCTTCTACATTTTCTTCTTTCTCAGCTTCATCGTATATCTCTAACAAAAACAGATGGTTTTCCAAGTTGTCTGGATCTTTATCTAAAGACTTTTCCAGGTATTCAGCAGCTTTTCCAAGATAATCAGCCTCTTTTTCCGTCTCAAACATAGAAGCATACATATGCATTTCATAATAAATATCTGCTAAATTCCCCATCACCCCCGGATCAGGGTTATCTTCTATATGCTGTTCCAGGGTCATGGCTTGTTGCTCCAATCGCTCTATTTCATGCTGACCTGCATCTTGCTCCTGTGCAGGCTCATCTCCTCCTAAGCCCCCAGGACCCTGCAAAGCCTGGAAAAACACAGAGAAAATCATCCCCAACGCTGCAATAACAGCAACAATTGCCATCCATGACTTTTTATTTCTCCGGGGTGGATTTTTGTACATAAGTTGACCCCCTTAAACCTTATGATGATTTTTCTTTTTCTAAATCCTCACGGAATTTAACCAGCAACCTTCCACAGTTCTCACAATACACCATTGCTTTCGGATTGTAAAGTGCTCCTCTTTGGGCAGAAGAGATAAAAACCCGACAACCTTCACATATATCATTTACTACTCTAGATAATCCTCTCTTACCCAAGCTTCGGCGCAGTTTTTGATACTTTTCCATATACTGTTTTTCAATTTGAGATGCAATTTCTTCTCTCTCTGCTTTTAGCTTCTCTATGTTTTGTTTTATTTCATAAAGCTTTTGATCACGTTCCTGCCGCTTGGCATTAACTTCTTCTTCCTGCCTTTTAACTACTTCCTTCTGTTTGCTATACATCTCTTCAAGTTCTTCTTGATTTTCCATTTCTTCAATAATTTGGTGCTCCATTTGCTCTTTGTTTTTTTCCACCAGCTCCAACTTTTTTTCCATCTGCTCCAACTCTTTTAATTTGGAGACCTCTCCTCCATATAATTTCTTGCGCAGAGTTTTTATTTCATCATTTGCTTGCTGTAAGTTAAGATCGATTTTTTTGGTTTCTTTTTGCTTGTTACCTAGTTCATTTTTTATTTTTTCCAGGCGAGAATTTTCTGTTTGCAATTTTTTTTCAAGCTCTTTGGTTTCGCCTATAAGCGGATGACTCTCCAGGGCCTTTTCTTGCTCCAATATGGCCAGATCTTTTTCCTGAAGGTACCAAAGCAATTCCAGTTGTTCCATACCTAACACACCTCTCTTTTCTTTACTCCTCACTTTTCTAGGTTAATTCTTGGAAGCTAAACCAAAAAAGGTAGGCTAAATTAGCCTACCTTGTGCCTAGATAATATTTTCCCGGCTCCCCCCTTTTACAGGATGGATACCGGCAGTAGTGCCTCGTTCCTGAAGTTTCTCCTCTAAATAACTGGCCAGCCAGGGAACAATAGGGTACTCTGTAGCATAATGACCAGCATCAATTAAAGCAAGTCCTATAGAATAGGCAAAATCAACATCATGATATTTAAAATCACCTGATATTAAAACATCAGCTCCCTTTTTATAAGCCTCTGATATCAGGTTTCCACCGCTTCCACCACATAATGCCACCCTTTCAATTTGTCTGTTCGCATCACCCCAGTACCTAACGGCATGGGTATCTAAAGACTGTTTGCACCTTAAAGCAAGTTCTTGCAAGGTAACAGGAACCTCCAAGGCTCCTGTGCGCCCTAATCCCCGCAAAATACCTTGCTGGTGTAGCAAATAAAGATCGTAAGCAGGTTCTTCATAAGGATGGCTTTCTAATAAAGCACTGATAATAGAGTTTTTAAGAGAAAGAGGGAAAATAGTTTCCAGCCGATATTCTTGTACTTTTTCCAATCTACCCTTTTCTCCCTGAAAGGGGCTGGTATTTTCAAGTGGCAAAAAAGTGCCTGTGCCTTCTATAGAAAACGTACAGTGGCTATAATTTCCGATCCATCCTGCCCCTGCTTCAGAAATTGATTCCCGTACCTTTTCAAGATAATCATGAGGGATAAAAACTACCAGTTTCAAAAAATCATCCCGGTAAGTTGTGGTCAAAATATCTTCTGCGCTTATGTCCAGTATTTGGCATAAAAGGTCATTTACCCCTTTGGAGGTTACATCCAGGTTAGTATGGGCCACAAAGACATTCATATTATTGTGAATTATCTCCTTAATTAGCTTTCCTTTTGGATCTGAATAATCAATACTGGAAAGTGGAGAGAAGATTAACGGATGGTGACTGATAATCAGGTTGGCATCTCTCTCTCTGGCTTCTTTAATCGTATCTTCGTCCACGTCAAGAGTGGTTATTATATTCTTAACTTCTGCCTGAGGATCTCCGATTTGCAATCCTATAGCATCATTCTCCACAGCTAAATAAGGTGGAGCAAGTTCATCCATTATGTTCATCATTTCCTGAACTCTCAGCGACAAGTGAGAGCACCTCCCTCAACCTGGCTTCTTTATGCATGTAATAATCTTTCTTTTTAAAGCTATCTGTTTCCCGAGCCTGGTTTAAAGCAGAAATAATACGACGGCAGGTGGCAATCTTTTGCTTTAGGTAGGGAATTAACAAGGGATCCCTTCGTTCCAGTAGACCAGGCCCTATTTCCAAAATAACTGGATCACTTATGGATTGTTTGCCAGGCTCCACTAAAATTATTTCATAAAAACGATCCTTTTCTTCTGCCAGGTGTTCGTTTGATATACGAAAATTGTGAGCTACCAACCATCTCCTGAGGAGGTAGATGTCACTCATCGGCTGCAAAATAAAGTAATCAAACTGTTCAAGTTTGCTGGAACCCTCCTGCATAACTTTGGAGATAGTTCTTCCACCCAAGCCGGCTATGACAGCTACGTTAGCATAATCATCGGGATATAGAGCATTAAAACCATCTCCCAACCTCAGTTCTACTTTAGAACCCAGGTTGAATAAATCAATGTTCTTTTGCGCTTTCTGCAAGTTACGCGGATTTTTTTCTACCCCGATAACCTTGCGGCAAATACCTTGTTCTATAAGGTATACAGGAAGGTATGCATGATCAGTTCCTATGTCTACAACCTTACTTTCGGGCAAAATACAATTTGCTACTTCCGCCAGGCGTGGTTTTAATTTCATTTTTATGCATATGCACCACCTAAATACTGATAAAAGCGGAAAACCATTGCCTGAAAGTACTATTTCCTACTTCCACAAAAATTATTAAATTCCTCCTTACGTGTTCAAATCATTTTGGGACGCGGGGACAGGTCCCTTGTCCCACTAATAATTAATTTAAGTTTATTATGATTCAGACGTTTACATTTGCAGCAAGTTTGGTATAATAAAACAGTAGAAGAAATAATAGAGAAAGGGTGATAAAATGGATAACAAAGGAGATTTTCTGGCAGGAGTTTTTCTTGGAGGAGTATTAGGTGCAGTCGCTGGTCTACTTTTTGCTCCCGCTTCGGGTGAAGAAACCAGAACCCAAATAGCAGACAAAAGCAAAGAATATAAAGAAATGGCTACTGAAAAAGCTTTAGAAAAATCCCAGGAAGCTATCAACGCCACCAAAGACGTGGTTGCCAACTTGAAAGAGCGTTTTTCTGATAGCCAAGAGATTCAAAGAGTTTTGGATCAAGTTGATGAAGGGTTGTCTGACAAGTAGCCATGGATGACTCAATGGTAATTTACGTCCTGCTGTTTCCAACCATTTTAAATACTATTTTGTTGATTGTTATGGCTGTGGTACTATACCGCTTACTTGTAATTGCCGGTGATTTGTCTTTTAGAGTGGGCAAGATTGCAGAACGTTCTGAGGAAGAAATCTTTGCTACTTCTTCTGCAGTCAGGCACGCTGCTAACCAAGCCGGCAATTTGATGGAAAAAATAGTTGATGTAGTAGACAAATACATGTACGCTCAAGTGGCTAAGCAGCCAGCTGGTGGCAGTCCTAAAACGTCTCAACTCATGACAGGATTAACAGTAGGATTAAGCATTTTCCGGTTTCTCACCCAAATGTTTAAGAATAGGAAAAAACCAGAGCAAAACTCAGAAGATCAATAATTTAGAGCAGAAATGTAAATAATAAAAAAGAGACCGCAAAGCGGTCTCTTTTTTATTATACTCTTAATTTTTACTATTTTATTTTGATGCATTTTGGGAAACCATAGGTGCTTGTAAACGGTAAGTACGCAACCATTCTGATCCCAGTAAAGGCTTTACATATTTTAGAAATTCCTCTGTCACATCATTTCCTTCTTTGTTAATAAATTCTTCTGGCATGTATTTAGTCTTTCCAGCTACTTCTTCTAAACCTACAAACTGATAATCTACTGCATAATCACCCGCGCGATTTATAACCACCGAGCCATCCTGGTTATTGGCCATAGCAAATTGGACTGCTTTTTCCCCTACCTCGCGGGCTTCTTTTCTATCTACATCTGATATACAGCCCCAAAAAGATCTTTGCAAGTAGCCAAAAGTATCGGAACGTACCCGCTTGATATTTAATCTTTCCCTAACTACCCTGGCCAGCAAGTCACCCAGCACCCCTGTTCCAGAAAGTTGAACATTACCATGGGCATCTTTTTCTACATTATCAACCAGGCTGGTTACCATGGGGTTGCCATCACTATCCTTAACGCCTTCTGAAACAGCTATCACGCAACGACCGTACCTTTCATATACCCTTTTAACATCTTCAATATAGCTATCTACATCAAAAACTCTTTCCGGCAAATAAATCAAATGCGGTCCATCATCAGGATACTGCTTTCCTGCTGCAGAAGCTGCCGTCAAAAAACCGGCATGCCTGCCCATAACTACGCCTATGTAAACCCCCGGTAGAGATTTATTGTCCAAATTAGCTCCCATAAAAGCCTGCGCTACAAATTTGGCTGCTGAACCAAACCCCGGGGTGTGATCATTGCAAACTAAGTCATTGTCGATGGTTTTGGGAATATGCACCGCACGCAAATCGTACCCTTCCTGCTGGGCGTACTGTTTGACGATATGCAAGGTATCGGAAGAGTCATTGCCACCGATATAGTAAAAGCTCCTTACATTGTAAGCTTTTAGCACTTCAAAAATATCCCGGCAGTATTGTTCATCAGGCTTGTCCCGGGTAGAGGAAAGCGCAGCAGCCGGCATATCAGCCACATGCTCTAAATTCTGTTCTGTCTCCTGAGTCAGGTCCACAAACTCTTCATTAACAAGGCCTGCTACTCCCCTTAGAGCGCCATAAACCTTGTTTATTTGTGGATACTTCATAGCCTCTTTAACCGCTCCAACCAGGGACTGGTTAATTACAACCGTAGGGCCACCTCCCTGGGCTATCAGCATGTTACCTTCGTGTCTCATAGAACTCCCCCTTGTTTTTTCTGACTCATCATTTTATCATTTTTTCTACGTTTTAACTATAATACCCTTTAAAAAAATTAAGATACCTAGTAAAATAGTGAACTTACAAGGCAGGATTTAAAATATGTTGAAGTGAGGGAAGAAAATGAGTAACTCCACTATTTTTGTAGCATATGGGGATACCCCCTACGAAATGACTTTAAAAGTTTTGAAAAAGATGCAGCCATTCAAGAACTTGGATTTTAATAAGTTCATAGGTATCAAGCCCAACCTGGTAAAAGCCAAGACTGCTGATTCAGGAGCAACTACTTCCCCGGAAATAGTCCGAGCCGTTATTGAACATCTCCGGGAAAACGATTTGCATAATATAGCAATCATGGAAGGTTGCTGGATAGGAACTAATATGGAAAAAGTTTTTAAAGCCTCCGGCTACAATGACTTAGCAAGAGAATTGAACATTCCATTAATTAACCTGCAAAAAGACAAAGCCCGAAAAATTAAATCCAATAAAAAAATAGATTTGCATATATGTGAACACTCCCTTGCGGTAGATTATATGGTTAACATCCCTGTTTTAAAAGCACATTGCCAAACCAAGCTGACCTGTGCCCTAAAAAACATGAAAGGTTGCATACCTGATAACGAAAAAAGGCGTTTTCATTCATTGGGGCTACATGAACCTATAGCTCATTTGAACAACATTCTAAAGAATGATTTAATCATAGTGGATGGCATCATGGGGGATCTAACCCACGAAGAAGGCGGCAATCCAGTGGAAATGGGACGAATTATCGCCGGTTACGACCCGGTAATGATCGATTCTTACGCAGCAAGGCTTATAGGTTATGAAGTACAAGACATCCCTTACATAGAAATGGCTGCCGACTTAGGAGTGGGGAAACTTCATAAAAACAACGGCGTCCTGGAAGAAATAGATCCGGAACTAAAGCCTGCCTTAAAAATAGAAGCCAGCAACAAAGCAGCGCAACTGGCTCAATGGGTTGAAGATTATCACGCTTGTTCACCCTGCTTTGGCAGTACTATTCATGCCTTACAACGCCTGGAAGACGAGGGCAAACTTCAAAAACTAAACCGTAAAATCCACGTAGGTAGAGGATTCCAAGATACCCAAAAAGAAGCATTAGGAATTGGATTATGCACCCAAGGATTTTCACATTACCTGCCCGGTTGCCCACCTGAAAGCCGGGATATTGTCCAATTCCTCCTTGAACATGTAAAAGGCAAACAATGATCAAGCTTCAGTAATGGTAACTACTATATTTCTCCTTTTTCTGGGACCATCAAATTCGCAGAGAAAAATATTTTGCCAGGTGGACAATCCCATACTGCCATTAATTAGAGGTACGGTTTCTCCCGGCCCCACCAGTCCAGATTTTAAATGAGCATCTCCATTGCCGTCCTGCCTGTCGTGCTCCCATACTCCCTTAGGTATAAGCTTTTGCAGCAAGTTAATTACATCGTTTTGCACACTTTGATCCCAGCTCTCTTGGATCATTATAGCTGCCGTTGCCCCCTGCACATAAACAGAAACCAATCCTTGCTTTAATCCGCAAGTGGCAACAACGTCTTTAACTTGGGAGGTAATATCGTATAAACCTTCACGTGAGATGGTTTTTACCTGAATTATTTTTTGCATTTCACTCGTCTCCTTTGTAAGTGCGCGTTTCCTCAGGGACATTTCCATCGTATTCCCTTAGTCGGCCCTTCTTACGCTTCGGGTACGCTCTAACCGTCACCTTGGTAACTCTCATACCAATATTGCGCTGTATCTCTAAGCTCAATCGCCATTAACTCCAAATTCTTCCAAAAGATCTTCCAAATGAGAAAGGGGAACTGCTAATCCCCTGGTCTTATTTTCTGTAGAATCGCCGGCCTCGTCATTATCCTGAGCCACGGCAAAGATCACCCCTACAACTTCATCATTGGCATTAAATACAGGGCTACCACTACTGCCAGGGTGAATAGGAGCTTTCACCTCCATTACAGTTATTCCCCCACTGCGCCTATAATCACCTACTATGCCTTCTGAAATTACCCAATTATAGCCCAGGGGGTTACCAATAACCATGACCCTTTCTTCCGGCGCTGGCATTTTATTTTTTTCAGTTTCTACATGGGATAAGTTTTCCCCCTCTATCTCAATCAGAGCCAAATCAGCCTCGTTTGATGTCAACCAATTTTCCCCACGTACACTTGGCCCTTGAAAAAAAGAAACGCCAATGCTAGCTGCATTTTCCACCAGATGACGATTGGTCACAATCAACCCATCTTCGCTTATATTAAACCCTGTCCCCCTCCGTCTGGAAGGTAAGAATTCAACTTCTGCGCTAGCACCTATTTGTAATGTTACTACTGCCTCTCGCAATTCCTGGATGCGTGGCTCATCAGCTAGCTCTTGAGATTCCTGGAGAAAATCTAATGATGGCAATGCAAGAACTTGCAAATGACGCGCCATTGTGGAAAACAAAAAAAGCAGGACTACTACAAATGCAAGGATTTTGAGATAAAAATTTCGACGTTCTCTGTCTTTCTCCCATTCCTTCTCAAAGTCCAGATCGGAGTATTTACGGTTTAACTCTTCAACTTGTTTTTCATCGGGATGCTCAAAATCACGGTAAATGATTAATTCTCCCCTTTGCACCAAAAAGCGACGAGAGGTAATTCCCGTCGCTTAAATGTGGTGGGCGAAACAGGATTTGAACCTGTGACCCCCTGCTTGTAAGGCAGGTGCTCTCCCGCTGAGCTATTCGCCCGATGTTGGTGACCCCTAGGGGATTCGAACCCCTGCTGCCAGCTTGAAAGGCTGGTGTCCTAACCGATTAGACCAAGGGGCCAAGTTTCTGGTGGGCCCACCAGGACTCGAACCTGGGGCCGACCGGTTATGAGCCGGTTGCTCTGCCAGCTGAGCTATGGGCCCTACATTGGCTCCTCAGGCAGGACTCGAACCTGCAACCTACCGGTTAACAGCCGGGCGCTCTACCATTGAGCTACTGAGGAATGTCGTCACCGTTAATGCAAATATTATTATACTTAATCAGCCTTATTCCGTCAAGCGGTTGAATCCAAAAATTATTTTTATAATCCTTGCCATAAAATTTCATCAAATAACCATCCCCCACCTATAATGGGGGATGGCCTTCATCTTTAATATATCATGATCTTTCCTACATTTCAACCTTCCATTTCAACCTTCATTCTTCATTCATTCAACCCTAATATCAACCTAATCAAGTAATCTAATCAAGGTAATCCTTGAGTCGCTTACTGCGCATGGGATGGCGCAGCTTGCGCAGCGCCTTGGCCTCAATCTGTCTGATACGCTCGCGGGTTACTCCGAAATATTGCCCTACTTCTTCCAGGGTCCGGGAACGACCGTCATCCAAACCGAACCTCAAACGCAACACTTTTTCTTCCCGCGGGGTAAGAGTATCCAAGACTCCTTCTAACTGCTCTTTTAACAACTCAAATGCTGCTGCGTCTGCCGGAGCCCGGGCTTCTTGATCCTCTATAAAATCTCCCAGGTGACTGTCATCTTCTTCGCCTATAGGTGTCTCTAAAGAAACAGGCTCTTGGGCTATCTTCAGAATTTCACGCACTCTTTCTTCGCTAATACCCATTTCTTCGGCTATTTCTTCAGGCAGAGGCTCCCTTCCCAACTCCTGGACGAGCTGTCTAGAAACCCTGACCAGCTTGTTAATCGTTTCTACCATGTGTACCGGGATTCTTATTGTCCGGGCCTGATCAGCTATGGCACGAGTTATAGCCTGACGAATCCACCAGGTAGCATAAGTGCTGAACTTATATCCTTTCCGGTAGTCAAACTTTTCCACAGCTTTTATCAAACCAAGATTACCTTCCTGGATAAGATCCAAAAAGAGCATTCCCCTGCCCACGTATTTTTTGGCAATACTCACCACTAACCGCAGGTTTGCTTCAGCAAGCCTGCGCTTTGCCTCTTCGTCACCTTCTTCTATCCTTTTGGCATATTCAATTTCTTCCTCGGATGTTAACAACGGAATTTTTCCAATTTCCTTGAGGTACATCCGCACGGGATCATTTACACTTATACTATCTGGAATCTCAAGTTCTATATCATCTTCTGGAGTAACTTCCTCCTCTTTCTCCACCTCTAAAAATTTGCCTTCCCCTTCAGATTTGCTGACTTCACTTTCATCGTCTACGACCTCTACGCCCATCTGAGCAAATTTATCAAAAAATTCGTCTACAGCATCTACCGTCAGGTCAAAAAGCTGAAGGGTGTCCATAACTTCTTTATAAGAGATGGAGCCTTTTTGCTTACCCCGCTCCAATAACTCCTGCTGTGCTTCTTCCAGCGATAAAGTTTTCCCTACATCCTTAACCATTTACTAACCCCTCCTTTTTACCTGAACGGTAGAGCTCTTGTTCTTGTAATTTCAAGCTCTCCCATTCAACTAACAATGACCTCACAGATCCTTCATCTGCATCTGCCTTTTCCAGTTCTTTTAATTTCTGTTCTACTCTCTCTCGTTCCCTCGATAATTTTTTTATTTTAAGCCTTAGCATACAGTCATCAACTACCTTTAAAACACCTTCCCCGGTGAACTCTTCCCAGGGGGCTTCGAAACTTAAATCTGCTAACAATTCCGTTAACGAATCATCTTCAAGCTGCCCCCTTAGGTATTCAAATTTTATTTCTTTGCCATTTTCTCGCAAATCGTTACATGCTTTAATAATTTTCTCTACTTCAGGATTGAAAATCCCATCATTATTTTTCATATCTTCTACAACTCTTCCTAAAACTCCTTCATCCACAAACAAAAGACTTAATAATGCTTTCTCGGCAGGCTCTAGTTTTTCTAGTAGAATATTATTAGTTTGTTCAATTTTTACCAGATTATTACCATTCTTCTCTGCTTTTCTTGCCATTTTTTGATATTTCTTCATCTCACTCCTGAGAGCTTCTTCTGAAAAATTAAGTTCTTCTGCAACCCTTTTTAAATATTCATCTCGTTCCAACACATTGCTTATTGAAAACAAGACTGGTATTAATTCTTTAACAAAAAGCATTTTACCTTCTGGACGCGACAAATCGTGTTTATTCTGCAAATTTTGCAACCGGTATTCTACCAAAGGCTGGGCTTCTTGTAAAATATTTATAAAAGCCTTTTTGCCGTAGCTGCGTATAAAACTATCAGGATCCAATCCTTCCGGGAATCCTGCCACTTTAACCTGGCAACCAGATTCCTTTAGTATGTCCAATCCTCTTTCAGTAGCTGCTTCACCTGCTGCATCTGAGTCATAAGCAATTATGACTTCTTCTGCCTGCACTCTCACAGTTCTTGCCTGCTGAGGTGTAAGAGCCGTTCCCAGAGACGCCACTACATTGGTTATCCCCTCCTGGTGAACCAAAATAACATCTGTATATCCTTCAGCTACTATGGCCTGTTTTTTTTGCCTAATTTCAGGCAGAGCTTTTTCCAGGCCATACAAGACTTTTCGTTTATCAAAAAGCAACGTTGCAGGTGAATTTAAATATTTAGGCGCTTTAGATTCCTCATCTAATATCCTTCCCCCAAAACCAATTACTCTTTGTCTATAATCAAAAATGGGGAAAATAATGCGATTGCGAAACCGGTCAAAATATCCGGAACCATCTTTTCGCTCTGAAATTAGGCCGGCTTGCAAAAGATTTTCATTGGTATATCCTTTTTTTCTAGCTGCCTTGTAAAGAGAATCCCAGTTGTTGGGGGCAAATCCCAGTTGAAAATTTTCAATAGAATTGCTATTAATCCCCCGCGACTCTAAATATTCTAAAGCCTTTTTACCTTCCGGCCTCTGGGTCAATATATAGTGATAAAAATGCATGGCCTGTTCGTTCAATTGAAGAATAGCCTCTTTTTTTTGTTCTAACCCAGATTCTCTTTTGGGGCCTTCAGGGAGTGAAACTCCAGCTCTTTTGGCCAACATGTTTAGCGCTTCCTTGAACGATAAATTCTCTGATTGCATCACAAAACTAAACATGTCTCCGGAAACTCCACATCCAAAACATTTGTAGATCTGCTTATCTGGCGAAACATTGAAAGAAGGGGTTTTTTCCTGGTGAAAAGGACAAAGTCCAACGTAATTTTTTCCCCTTTTTTCAAGCCTTAACTTCTCTTCAACTATATCCACAATGTCTAATTTTGATTTAATTTCATCCACAGTATCTTCCGTAGCCTTAACCAAGCCTATCACCTTCTTTACACTTAACATTAAACCAAAATAAAAAAACCTCGTCCCTGGAGGTGAGGCTTGCATAACAGTAAGCTAGTAGGTAGATACTTCCTAACTAAAAACCGTACCTGCCCCCTCTCCATGTGGGAGTTTTCTTTTTTACAATTACTAAGCAGTTAATAATCATAACCATTAGTTCCTTTATTTTCTGTTTCGATGATAATATTCTCCATTATCCTACTTTAATCCTTCTTGATTAAAAAATTTTTATACTAAATTATATTATTATTTTTCAAAATTAGTTATGCCAGCAAACAAAGCAATTTAACTTATTTTAAAATGTTTTGAATGATTTAGCCCTCAAAAAAGCACCTTAAAACGGAGCCTTTTGAGGGCTAACAAAAAAAACTGAACCTTAGTTAAAGTGGAAGTTATTCAGCACAAGCAGTGCCTTCTTCCTCCATTTTTTTCACAGTTTCCTTTACAAAGGTATCCATCTCTTTGACCTGTTCCGAGGAGAGAGCTTCAAAGGCCACCTTTTGTGGAGGCAAGCCCAGTTGTTCAAGCACGTTACGAGCTCTCTGCACTCGCTTTTCTCCCCAGAAAAGACTATCATGGAATGGGCAATCACCATGCTCTTCTTCCTTGCAACCGGCTACAATAACTGAATCTATTCCAGCTTCAAAAGCTTGCAGAATATGAAGACTATCAATTTTTGAAACACATGGGAACCGAACTACCCGGAAATTATAATCCTGGCTGTTAACATACTTTTCTATAAACTCCGGATTAGCAAAGTCTCCATAAGCGCAGCTCAGCACCAGAACGCTTTGTTCTTGGGGAGAAGATTTTCCGGCCAATTCTTTTACCTTGGGTTCTATTTGGGAAGCTGCCTGCTCAATATACTCGGTGCTGAATTCAATGGCTACCGCCGGGCAAATTCCCATGCACAAACCACAAGCCTGACACTGCTCATGGCGAATAGAAATTGTGCCTTCCTCGTTTATAACCGGCACTCCATACGGACAAACGCGCAGGCAAGTAAGGCAGTTTGCACAAAGTTCATCTATCCGATTAGCTCCTGCCAAGCATCCCAAGCATCTCTTCGCTTCATCCAACGCCTGGTTAGTAGAAAAACAGTATTCAATATGTTCAAAATTAGTAACTCGCTTGGAAGCATCAACCAGTGACAATTCGTTGCGTTCAATCCTCTTCACCTTTTCTGCTACCTGGGAATCGAGCTTTTCAGCCGCCTCTTCTTCTTGGATAGAGTCAACCGTGAAACTATGTCCTTCCAGATAAGCCATTACAGAAAGAGCTGCCTTGCGGCCACAAGCCATAGCCTGAACTGCCGTCCCGGGGCCTTCAGCAACTTCACCAGCAGTGAAAACTCCTTCCATGCTGGTGGCATAATTGCTTCGATCATAAATAATATTGCCTCTCTCATTTAATTCCAATTCACCAGATAGGTTTGAGAGATCAGCAGCCTGCCCTATGGAAAAGATGATAATATCCCCTTCCAGGTCCATTTTGTTTTCTTCATTAAATTCAGGACTAAAACATCCCTGGTCATCAAAAACTGCAGTACATTTTTTGACTCTAAGCCCTTGAATTCCATCCTCGCCTTCTTCCAGTACTGAGTCCGGGCCCCAGGCTGGGTAAAACTCCACCCCTTCTTCTTTAGCTTCTTCAATTTCCCAATCAAAAGCAGGCATCTCTTCGTCACATTCCAAGCAGGTTACCTTAACTTTACCTGCTCCACATCGGGCAGAAGAACGGGCAACATCCATGGCCACATTGCCCCCGCCGATAACGACTACCGTTGGGCTCCCTTCAAAACGGAAATTTTCCCGTTTTACTGAATATAAGAAAGGTAATGCTTTCATTACTTTCTGGTTTTCAACTCCCGGCACAGGCACCGTCCTGCTTACCGGTAATCCTGTGGTCAGTAAAATAGCTTTATAACCTTGTTGTTTTAAGTCTGCAAGGCTTACATCTTTGCCTACTTCTACACCCGTCTTTAATTCAATGCCGGCTTCTTTTAACTCTCTAATATCCCGGTCTATCTCTTCATCCGGCAAACGGTAAAGAGGTATATAATGGCGCACGGCGCCTCCAAAATCTTCTTTGCTTTCAAAAACTGTTACCTGGCAACCTTGGGCAGCAAGATCCCAGGCTGCTGTTAAACCACTTGGGCCTCCACCGACCACAGCTACCTTTTTAGAGGAATCGGGAGAAGGCACTTCGGGCAAAACTCTGCCTCCAGTTTCAACGGCAAATCTTTTTAACCCTCTAATAGATAATGCCTGGTCTACATCCTGCCGCCGACACTCATCCTCGCAATGGTGGGCGCATATAGTTCCACAAATTGCCGGCAGAGGGTTCGCTTCCCTTATCTTTTTTAAAGCTTCATGAAAACTACCTGTCGCTATAGAATAAAGATACTGGCGGATGTCCTGATGGATGGGACAGGCCGCTTGACATGGAGGAAGCATAGCTTCATCACTTGGTAGATGGTGAGTCACGTTTAATCACTCCTTCGTAAATTGTTAGAAAAATAACAAATAATAGTACAAATATTAAATCACTAAATCTTTATAACTTATTTCTATATTAGTTAAGGATATTCCTTTTCTGTTAAGAAATATTTGCAAACATCCAAAAGGATTTATGCAAAATCTGTAGAAATTCTTATCTCGAACGCAAACTGGTTGTAGCTTGTGCTACTTCTACCAGGCGTTGTGCAAGAATAGAAGCTCGTTTATGGGCAAAACTGTCTTCAGTAGACGGTTGCTGGGCACAGGCACCGTGATGACCGGCATCGGCTTCAAAATGCCCATCACCCACCACTATCATGCCTTGAATAACCATCATATCGTAAAGGGCTTTGAGGGTGGTTTCTTGCCCCCCAAAACGAGCTGCGCCACAAGAAACAGCACCGCCCACTGTGTTAATGAGTGCTTTTTCGCTCCTGAGTTTGCGGGTTTTATCCCAAAAGCTTTTTAGCTGGGCGGAAACAGTTCCAAAATAAACGGGACTCCCTAACACTAAAGCATCTGCCCTCTGCAGTGTTTCATAAGCTGAATAAAGGGGAGTGTCCTTATAGCAGGTTCCCGGGCAAGGAGAAGCACAGGCGCGGCAGAAAGGATCTTTTTGTTCTACAACCAGGTTGTGAACATGAATTATTTCAGTATTGGCCCCTTTCTGGCCGGCTTCTTCAATAATTAATCGGAGGAGGTTAGCAGTATTACCATCCTGTTTGGGGCTACCATTTAAAGCAACTATAAACATAAGCAAATATCTCCTTTCTTAATTATAAGTATAAACAAAATATAAATATTATGTTTGACTGGCTTAAAAAACCATATATTACTTTACCATTATTGCCCCAGCAGGTAAATAATACTGCTTTAAAAATATACTAACTATTGTATAATATGCATTAAAGCTTAATAAATGGAGGTAAGAAAATATGAAACAAACAAAAAAATCAAACTTCAATTTTTTGACCTGGATACTGGTTATTGCTCTTATTTGCAGCTCGCTGGTACCTGCTGTAGCTCATACGCAAGAAGCCATCCCCATGCAACAGGAGATAGATCTGCCGGTAGAAGCTGAATCTGCGATCCTGGTAGAAGCGCATAACAACCAGGTTTTATACAATAAAAACGCCACAGAACCCATGCATCCAGCCAGCCTTACCAAAATTATGACCCTGCTTCTGGCTGGCGAGGCACTGGATGAAGAGGCTATTAGCTGGGATGATCGGGTAACTGTTAGCCTTGCCGCTTACGAGATGGATGATACGGGATCTATAATGTATCTTGATCACGATGACGAGGTTACGGTGGAAGAATTAATTAAGGGAATTGCCATAATTTCAGCTAATGATGGGTGCGTAGCTCTGGCAGAACATATTGCTGGGTCCGAGGAAAGGTTCGTGCAGCTAATGAATGAGCGTGCAGAAGAACTTGGCCTGGAAAACACTAACTTCACTAATTCTCACGGGCTTCATGATGACAATCAGTATATGAGCGCCCTCGATGTAGCCCGTTTGGCCAGCTATTTTATCCGTACCCAGCCGGAAATTGCCGCCTATCAAGCAGAACGAGAGTGGACGTATAGCGACATTAAACAGTTTAATCGTAATCCGTTGCTTAGGGATTATGAAGGTGCAGACGGAATTAAAACTGGGTACCTATCTGCCGCGGGCTGGTGCCTGGCCGCTACCGCAGAAAGAGATGATTTTCGGCTTATTTCGGTAGTTTTGAATTCTCCTACTGAAGAAGACCGCGGAATTGATAGCCAGAGTCTTCTGGACTTCGGATTTAACAATTACGAACTAGTAAATTGGGCAGCAGAAGGGGAAGAAATAGATTCGGTACCTGTAATCCGCGGCGTAGAAGAAACTGTACCTGTAGCTCCCACCGAAGATGTAGAAGTGGTTATTCCTGGAGGGCAATCAGAACACATAACTAAAAATGTTATCCCCCGGGAGGAAATAGAGGCCCCAATAGAAGAAGGAGAACAATTAGGCCTCTTGAATGTATATTATGATGATGAACTTTTATTAGAAACCCACGTTGCAGCCACTCAAGATCTTGAACGACAAGGATTCTTTGCTTACCTGTGGAGTTCTATAACCGGGTTCTTTAGTGGAATATGGCAGAGTATATTTGGCTCAGAAAATGGTGATTAATTGCTATTTTTGAGTTAATTAATTTCCGTCCGCCCGTTGCCGGTTGGCTAAATGTTCTTCATAAGTTTCTGCAAAGTAATGTTGTCCGCTGCCATCACCCCGAGATACAAAATAAAAATAATTGGTATCTTCAGGGTTTAGGGTGGCATTAAGAGAAGCCTCCCCTGGAGAAGATATAGGTCCAGGGGGCAACCCGGCAACTTGATAAGTATTATAAATTGATTCTATTCTTGTATCTTCCGTGGTTAAATTTTCCCGTTGCTCTTCCAGGACGTACTGAACAGTAGCACAAGATTGAAGCAGCATTTCTTCATCCAAACGATTATGAAAAACCGAGGCCACCTTTTCCCATTCTTGATCTGATGCTGCCTCCCTCTCTACGACGGAAGCCAGGGTTACTACTTCATGGACACTCATATCCAATTCTTGAGCCCTGTTTAAATTTTCTTCTGTCCAAAATCTTTGAAAGCGCCTTAGCATGAGAGTAATTATTTCCTCAGCATCAGCATCACTTTCCACTTCATATTTTGCAGGAAATAGATAACCTTCCAGCATAAATTTAGTTTCATCAGGAATATCGCTTAAAAAGGGGAACTCTTCCTTTAATTCTGTTGAAGGAGAATGAGCTTTTTCCAAGAACCCCTTCCCATCTACAAGTCCCTCATTGTCCAGGTAATAAGCCATCCTTTCTACATCAAATCCTTCAGGGATAACAAACCATCTTGTATCACGATATACTTCTCCTTCTTTTAATTTAGTGATAATTTCCTGTGGCGCCATAGAAGTATCCATAAGGTATTGTCCGGCCATAAGTGGAATATTGCCGTAATTTTGTCGCATATAAAAACGGAACGCCAGTTCGCTACGGATTAATCCTTCATCCTCTAACAATTTGGCAATTTCTCCTGCCGAAGCCCCCTCCGGAACTGAAATAATTATTTCCTGCCCACTTCCTTCAGGATCGACTGGTTGCAGCATAACGTTATAACCATAGTATACCCCTGCAATGATTAACCCTATTGTAACCAGAAATATTAAAAAAGTACGCATATTTTTTCTCCTCTGGGAAGTAGCTCCTCGTTTTTTTGATGATTTCCTCCAGAGCAAAGAATCAGGATTGAATCCTGCCTTTTTTTCGGGCACACTACACCCTCCTTCATGGCCATGCCCTACTAAATTTCACTCAATATTTAACACTTAATATTTAAACCCATGCACTGGGTGCTTTAGGGCCCTTAACAACAATTTCGGATGTTATATAAATATAAGTATATTATTTCCCCCTGTTTTTCTTTTAGCTTAATCTTCGTCATCTTCCTGTTCTTCTAATTGCCGGAGGCGAATCTCCCATTCTTGCGCAACTTGCTGCCACTCTTCTTCTTCATCAACTTCCTCCAGGGCTTGTTCTCCATCTCTTTCTACCAACCTAAAAATAAAAGCTTCTTCACCTTCTTCACTCTCAGCTTCACCATTTTCGGAATCAGCATAGAGAGGAATCAATATGGCATATTGATTCTCGTTTACTGGGAAAACATCAACTACGGCAAACTGATGTTCATTCCCTTCCTCATCAACAAGCAATACTACATCGTCTCGATCTTCCATATCCATACCTCGCTTTCTTGAGTTTACCGGCCTTAATATCTGGCAACCGGTGTTAAATTGTAATGTCTTTTTTATTATATACTCCACATCGTTTTTAATCCCCACAATGTGGCCATACCCATTTATCCAATTTTGCCAATACCTTGAGCAGATTCGCCGTGATATTTCTTTTTATAATAACCCTATTTAGATAAATTTACAACAAATTATTGCTCTGGCTATTCTTCCTCCATATTTTCTCTGCCTATACTACGAGCACGCAAGAATGAATCCAGAATCATGCTGGCTGCCAATTTATCCCTGCTCAACTTGCGTTTTTCTCGGCTTACATCAGCTTCCAGCAAAGTCTGTTCCGCCCTGGCAGAAGTTAGCCTCTCATCCCACAAATGCACCTGAACGGGTAATAATTTAAGTAAACGGTGCTTGAATTGCTCTACTTGTTCAGCGACTTCCCCCCGGCTTGCGTCCATATTTAAGGGATATCCTATTACCAGTTCTTCTACGTCGTATTCCTGGCACAATTCTCCAATGTGCTGGATATCTTTTTGTAAATTAGTGCGCTTTAATACCGTTAAAGGCTGAGCAGTCAAGCCCAGAGGGTCGCTGATAGCTACCCCGATATTTTTTTCCCCCCAATCCAGTCCCATTATTCGTTTGGCTTCCAGTTAAATGTCTCCTTTCTATTTATCATTTTCTTTGCAGTCCGTCAAACATCTTCTTTATTCTGCCAAAGATATATCACAAAAATTTTGGCAACCCACAACTAAATTACACGCAGGCAAAACTCCGGACAGGCCGCCGCGCAATATCCGCACCAAATACATTCTTCTTCTTTAACTACCGGTTTTTCCTTCCAGTAAAGGGCATATTGAGGACAGGCATCTATGCAACGCCCGCACTCGTGACATTCTTCCTCCAAATGCAGTAATTGCCTCTTTTGCTTACCAACCCTGCTACGAAGACCTGCAGGAATTTCTTCCCCCTTGAAGTAAGCTATTGCATATTCAATTTCAGCTTCACTTCTCATGCCCATTGCTATTGAATCGATAAATGGAAGTTCAAGCAAAAAATCCAGGGCTTCCGGCACATTTCCTTGAAAATGCCCCCCACCCAGGGGTTTCATTGCATATATACCAATTCCATGCCTGTGAGCTTCTTCTAAAGCCGAAACCATTTCCTGGCGAGTTCCATCTCTTATGCCTAGTCCCTTTAAATTAAGGATAGGATGTATTACCTCTATTTCCGAAAAATTTAAAGCAGCCCTAACCGCCTCTATAGTATGGCAAGAGATGCCTATAGCCCGTATAAAACCTTCTTGTTTTGCTTCCTGAAAATATTCCAGGGCTGGAAGGTGGCCTCGCAGCGTAAGAGCCGATTCTTGCTCATGCAACATAAAAAGATCTATACACTCTTTATTCATTTCACGACGGGCTTTTTCCAGGCTATGAGCAGCCTGTTCCCTGGTGTAAGCATAAGTTTTGGTAGCTACCTGTAATTCATCTACTGCAGGAATACCCGAATCAAGAGCAGCTCTTATGTAAGGATATGTTTGATAAATTTCTGCTGTATCTATAAAATTTACACCCAGATTGGCAGCGCGCTTAAGTAAATCCGCACCTTGTTGAAGGGGCAAATTAGCTTGTATGGGGCCCATTGTTAAAGACCCAAAACAAAGGCGGGAAACCTTTAGATCACTTTTACCAAGCTTCCGGTATTCCATCTAAGCACCTATAAAAAATTGAATCTTGAGCATGGCAGGGATATATTATAAACATCCCCTGCAAAACAATAATTTAAGTAAGGCTAAAGAATAAATTAATTATAAGTTTATAACCAGTAAAAAGTTAAAACTACTCATCCTTGCTGTTTTGGCGTTCTACCTCTCTTATGTAGCTACGTACCAACTCTTCTAATAGTTCATCTCTCTCTACTTTTTTAATTAGGCTGCGCACATTACGATGGCTGGTAATATAAGCAGGTTCCCCCGAAATCAAGTATCCTACCAGCTGGTTCAACGGGTTGTATCCCTTTTCTTTAAGTGCCTCGTAAACTTCTACCAGTATGCGTCTTGCCTCATTCTCACCTTCTTCCCTTTCATAAGGGAAACGCATGGTATACTCCATTTTCTCATCCATGTTTCACCCCCACCCCCTAATAAAGAATCAAGAACATTATGAAAGCACTGCTTTCCGGGTTGCACCAAAATTTTAATATAGCATTTGTTTTAAAAACAAATATTTATAGTTTATTTTTCTGCTACACTTTTAATTAACTTCCTGCCCTGTGCCTGTGCTTTGCCGCTGCTCAATAACCAAATTACTGACCATTTCCATAGCCGCAGGCAATGAAGAGGGATCTTTACCCCCGGCCTGAGCCATATCCGGACGGCCTCCACCGCCTCCGCCTACCTGCTCGGCCATTTTAGAAATAATGTTGCCTGCATGAACTCCTTCCGAAATGAGGTCTGCAGTGACTGCTACCACCAAAATAACTTTCCCATTGTGAGAAGCCCCCAAAGCAATAACTCCCGAAGATAACTTTTCTTTAAGGCGATCTGCCATGGCTCTTAAAGCATCCATATGAGCAACATCTACTTTGCTGCTGATAATCATAATTCCTTCTTGTTCTTGAGCTTGATTTAAGAGGCTCTCAACCTGGTATGAAATTAATCGATCCTGTAATTGCTGGTATTCCTGCTGCAGATGGCGGTTGCTTTCCATCCATTCATGTATTTTCTCTTCCACCCTATCGGGGGATGTTTTTAGTAACCCGGCTATATTTTGCAAACGTTCTTCTTGCTTTAAGGTATGTTTCCAGGCCTCCTCCCCGGTTAACGCTTCTATGCGGCGAACCCCGGCAGCTACACTTTCCTCTCGCACCAACCGAACCAAGCCTATCTGTCCGGTGTTAGTTAGATGAGTCCCTCCACAAAGCTCCATACTAAAATCATTTACTTTGATTACCCGGACTTTCTCTCCATACTTAGCCTCAAAAAGGGCCAGCGCGCCCATTTCCTGAGCTTCTTCCAGCGTGGCATGAAATGATTCCAGAGAAAGCCCCCCACGAATTAATTCATTAAGGGTAGCTTCTATTTCGTACAACTCCTCTGATTCAATAGCTTGGAAGTGAGTAAAGTCCAACCGGAGGCGATCCGGTGTAACCAGCGACCCGGACTGATTAACATGTTCTCCCAGTTTGTTCCGCAAAACCCGGTGTAAGATGTGAGTAGCGGTATGGCTTCGCCGAATTGCCTGCCTCCTGGAGTAATCTACTCGACAATTTACCTTATCTCCTCTGCGCAAAACTCCCTCTTCTACCTGCACCAGATGGACTATTTGCTCATATGGATTATAAAAAGTGTCTGTTACAGTACCCTTAAAATTTTCCCCTTCTAAAACTCCTGTATCGCCAATCTGTCCACCGCTTTCAGCATAAAAAGGAGTGCGATCTACCAGGATCTCCAATTCTTGCTTTTCTGTATCCGAAGATTGTTCTACAGCAGACAAGCCTCGAGGGTGTATTGCCATCACCTGGGCCTCAGTCTCCAGCAATTCATATCCTTCAAAAACCGTGGAAATCTCTCGAGTCGCTTCCCAGCGACGTTCTTCTTCCTCTTTGCTTGCTCCGCTGGAAGTTTTTTGAGCTTGTCTGGCTTGTTCTTTCTGTTTTTCCAATGCCTGATTGAAAGCTTCTTCATCCACTTCCATTCCTTTTTCCGCCAGTATCTCCCGGGTAAGATCCAGGGGGAAGCCGTATGTATCATAAAGGCGAAACGCCAACTCGCCCGGGAACACTCCGCCTTCCACTTCTCCACCACGGGCTGTTTCCTGCTCTTGGAGGTAATTTTCCAAGATTTCCAGCCCCTGGTTTAAAGTTTCTCGAAAACGATTCTCTTCCAATTCCACTATCTGCTTGATATACTCTTCCCTCTCAGCCAATTCCGGATAAGCATCATTCATGAGAGATATGACCTTGGGCACAATAGCAGTCAGGAAGGGTATCTCGAGGCCAAGAAGTCTTCCATGCCTTACAGCCCTCCTCAGAAGGCGGCGCAAGACATACCCTCTACCTTCATTTGCCGGTAAGACACCATCACCGACCATAAAAGTAATTCCCCGGATATGTTCAGCTATAATACGCTGGGATAATTCTCGTTCAGAACCAACCAGACTTTCTCCATTGGTGTTTTCATATTCACGGGCAATGTGATCCATGAGCGGGCGGACTGTGTCTATCTCATAAATAGAAGAAGCTTCTTGCATTACAATGGCCAGTCTTTCCAACCCAGCCCCGGTATCAATATTTTTACGTTCCAGGGTTGCCAATTCACCATTAGGCAAGCGGTTAAACTGGGTAAAAACCAGATTCCATATTTCCAAATAACGATCACAATCGCAATCTACACGACAATCGGGACTTCCACAGCCTACTTCAGGACCCAGGTCATAATGAATCTCTGAACAAGGACCGCATGGACCTGTTCCTATCTCCCAAAAGTTGTCTTCTTTCCCCATTCGCACAATGCGATCTTCCGGTATACCAATATTATCCCGCCATATTTGCATGGCTTCATCATCTTCCTCATATATACTCACCCATAACTTGGAAGTGGGCAACTGCAATCGCTCGGTAACGAACTCCCAGGACCAGGCTATTGCTTCTTCTTTAAAATAATCTCCAAAAGAGAAGTTCCCCAACATTTCAAAAAATGTAGCATGTCTGCCAGTTAACCCTACCAGCTCCACATCAGGGGTGCGTACACATTTTTGGCTGGTAGCCACCCGGGGATGGGGAGGGGTCTTTTCTCCCGTAAAATACGGTTTCAAAGGAGCCATACCCGCTCCAATAAGTAGTAAGGTGGGGTCATTTTGAGGTATAAGCGAGAAACTTGGCAATATCAAGTGGTCTTTTTGAGCAAAAAAATCAAGAAAAGCGGATCGTATTTCACTGCTTCGCATTTAGGCACCCCCTTTACATTTAAGGCAATTATATGATCTCTCCCAGTGACTGTCAATAAGGGTACAGCACCTTGAGAATTGCCTTCAAAAGGGGTTTAAGCTATTTAACATACTGCGGCACTAATTCCAACAATTGTTTGCCTAAAATCCGAATAATGGCAGCAATGGGGAGGGCTAGCAGCAAACCCAAAAATCCAAACATTTTTCCCCCAAGAAGCAGTAAAATTATTATTGCCAGAGGGTGAAATTTAAGGCTATGACTAAAAACCAAGGGAGCCATCAAACTACTTTCCAGTTGTTGGATAACCAGAATGAGAATGGCAACTTTTCCAGCCAGCAGAGGGGATTCAATAAATGCTACAATTACGGCAGGAATAGCGCCAATAAAAGGACCCACGAAAGGAATAAAGTTGGTTATGGCATTAAACAATCCCAAGAACAGGGCAAACTCAACTCCCAACAAAAGCAAGCCAAGGTAAACAGTGAATCCCACCAGCAAACTAATGACTACCATCCCTCTTAAATACTGGCCAATTACTGTGTCTATTTCCCAGGCAATATTGTAGATCCTCTGGCGGGAACGATGGGGAAACAAAGAAACAAGCCATTGTTTTAATTTATATTCATCGCGCAAGATAAAAAATGTAAGCACCGGTACCAGTAAAATTATGAGCAAGCTGTTTAAAATATTGATAAGGAAAGCATAAACATTTTCCAGCCGGGAGGTCAGAATCTGTTCCAGCCCCTCAATATTCTCGTCTACAAGGCTTCTGAGCATTGGGGGAAGATTAAATCGCTCGTAGTCTTCCTGCAATCTGGTAAGGAAGTTTTGGGCCTCCCGTGTATAATCAGGTAAATTCTTTGCCAATTCCTGAAGATCTACCAATAAGAGGGGGAAAAATCTAATACTGAATACATACACTATCATGGCAAAAACAACATATACCACAATAATTGCCAATGTGCGGGAGATCTGGCGTTTCTCCATAAAACCTATTACCGGGCTCAACAGATAGGCCAAGATAAGCGAGATTAAAAAGGGGATTAATACAAATCCCAAAGCACTTCTTTCCTGGTATATAAACCAGAATAATATCAGCAGCAGGGCAAGAAACAAAACAACCCCACTGCCTGCTTTGATTAGAGACAGAACAAAATCTTTGTTATTTTTCATAAGTATATTCCCACGCCTTAAGCATTAATCACTTATATGCTTATTATGCCCGCCTGGGATTAAGAACTTGAATAAATATTCTTGTTTTATGCTTATTCAAACTCTTGCTTATTCCAACTCTACCAGGGACCCATCCTCATCTACGAAGTAAAGGCGAATCTCATTATCTCCTTCAAATTGAAACTCAAGAAGGCAATTCCAGCAATAATAATGGCGATTACCGATCTTACCAGTAAGAGATTGTTTACAAGCCGGGCATGCTATTGATTCGTAATGCATTTTTCCCCTCCTTGGAGTATTTACAAGTTATTAATTGGCCGCAAACTTATTATTTCCGGGACAGATACGAATAATGCAACCAGAAAAAGCAAACGTCTGGTTAATAGTTTCTTTTTCATTCTTTTATTGCCATCTAAATTAATTGTTTAAAGATAGCATGCCCTTAATTGTAAATATTAAAGAGAAGATGTAATAATTCCGCCGCCTAAAACAATATCCGGACCGATATAGAAAACAACAGATTGACCAGGAGTAACTGCTCTTTGAGGCTGATGAAAGAGGAGGCGAGCATTGCCTTCATTATCAGGAGGATAAAGGATAGCGGGCACTTCCGAAGCTTGATAACGAATTCGGGCATTTACTTCCATAGGTTCTTCAGGCTCTTCCCGGGCAATAAAATTAAGTGAAGAAGCAATCAAACCCTTGTGGTATGTTTCTTCATGTGACCCCACCACCAGAGTATTATCTTTTGTTCTTATCTCAATCACATAAAGTGGCTCCGAAGCGGTAATACCCAAACCCCTCCTTTGCCCTATGGTATAGTAAGGAAGTCCCTTGTGTTCGCCAAGCACGTTGCCAGCAGTATCCACAATAGGACCGGGAGAAAAAGAACCCACTCGGGAACTTAAAAATTCACGATAATCATTGCCGGGAATAAAACACACTTCCTGGCTCTCACCTTTTTCAGCCACAGGAAGACCTAACTCGTAAGCTTTTTGCCGCACCTGCTCTTTATGTAGATCTCCCAGGGGGAAGAGGGCCCGGCCAAGTTGCTCCTGAGTTAAATGATAGAGGGTGTATGACTGATCTTTACTGGGATCAACCCCCTTTTGCAAATAATAACGGCCACGGGAATTATCCCATCCTTTACGCACATAGTGCCCAGTAGCCAGGGCACTGGCTTCTAATCCCTCTATTTTATTTAAAAGAGAGCCAAACTTTATTTTTGCATTGCAAACAACGCATGGATTGGGGGTGCGCCCCCGGCAATATTCTTCTATGAAATTATCTACTACTTCTTGGCGAAATTCGTCCTTCATGTTTAGGGTATAATGGGCGATACCAAGGTGATCCGCTACACGGCGAGCATCTTGAACATCCTCCAGGGAACAGCAACCTTGTGCCGGTTGATCTTCATAACGAGGATCAACCCAAAGCCGCATAGTTAATCCGAAGGGTTGGTAACCTTTTTCTAAAAGGACAGCTGCTGCCACAGAACTATCTACTCCTCCGCTCATGGCCACTGCCACCATGCTACCTTTTGCCATGCCAAATCACCTCTGAAATCTTTAATCGTCGGGAAACCCGGGTAAAACTTAAACCTGCCCAAAACCGCCAAGTAGTATCAAGGCCGTAAAATCTCTATTTTCCCCTTTCCGCGGGTGGCATCATGCACAAAGTGGGAAAAATTCTCTACCTCTGTTGGTCGCAAAAGGCATTCCACAGTTACTTCCGAGCCGTAATCAATATTTTTAACCTCCCCCCGGAAAGAAGAAACCGCCTTCAGGACTGCCCCCACATCTTCATAGGGGACTTTTGCCATCAGGTTTTCCCTGTATTCCCGGCTTGTCAAAGGAGCTTGCTGCAAACACTCTTCGGCAGCAGAACGATATGCGCGAATCAATCCTCCTACTCCCAGCTTCACTCCCCCAAAATATCGGCTGACCACCAGCGCCACATCGCTAACTCCAGCTTTTTGGATGGCGCTCAATACAGGAGGGCCACCACTCCCGGCAGGCTCTCGATCATCAGAGGATCTTTCCAGGGCTCCATCCCCTTCTCCTAGCCGATAAGCGAACACATGGTGAGTTGCATCGGGGAATTCCTCCCGCACTATCTGAATAAACTGTCTGGCTTCTTCCTCATTTTCCACCGGGGCTGCAGAAGCAATAAAACGGCATTTACCCACAGGCAAGCGGACCCTGGTTTTGTCCTCCAGGATAAAATACCCTCCGGGATTATCACTCATGGGAATCACCATCTTCCTGCTTTGATGTAGAACGCAACTGGGCAAGGCGTTTTTTGAGCTGGGTTTCAAAGCCTATTTCTCGCGGGTAATAAAACTTCTTGCCTGCAATCTGAGGAGGCAAGTATTCCTGTTCCACATATCCCCCCGGGTAGTCATGGGGATAAAGATAGCCTTTGCCATGCCCCAAGCGTTTAGCACCCTGGTAATTGCTATCCCGCAAGTGGGTGGGAACTTCTTCTTTTCCTCGACCCTGCCGGTCCACTTCCCGGAAGGCTTCTTCACCAGCCAAGTAGGCCGCGTTGCTTTTAGGAGCGGAAGCCAGGTAAGTGACCGCCTGAGATAAAATAATGCGCCCCTCAGGCATTCCCACCAGTTGCAGGCCATGCAAAGCAGAAACAGCTACCTGAATAGCTCTGGGATCAGCATTGCCCACATCCTCAGAAGCACTTATGATCAAACGGCGAGCGATGAAAAGTGGATCCTCACCCCCACGCAACATCCGGGCCATCCAGTAAAGAGCGGCATCGGGATCCGAACCCCGGATGGACTTTATTAATGCAGAGGCCATATCATAATGAGTGTCTCCATCTCGATGGTAATAATGAACCCGAGCAGCAAAAGCTTCCTCTGCTGCTATTTTATTCAAATGAGAAGTTCCATTCTCATCAGAATCTACTGTATAGGCCGCTAATTCCAGGGCATCAAGTGCTGCCCTGGCATCCCCATTGGCCTTGCGAGCTAAGGTGTGCAGTGCTTCTTCATCTACCTGCAGTTTCATATTTCCCAATCCCCTCTCTTTTTCATCAAGGGCGCGGCGCAATAACTCAATAATATTATCTTCACTCAATGATTGAAATTGATAGATCCGCACCCGGGAAAGAAGAGGGGGCGTCAGGTAAAAAAACGGATTTTCAGTAGTAGCTCCAATAAAAAGCAAAGTCCCTTCTTCAATAGCAGATAGCAAAGCATCCTGCTGGGATTTGTTGAACCTGTGAATTTCATCCAAAAACAGGATGGTACGTTTTTCTTCAGCTCCCCAGCGATTTCTGGCTTCTTCAATAACTTTTCTTACTTCAGCCACATTGGCCGAAACTGCATTTAACTGGATAAAATAAGCACTAGTTTGATTGGCAATAAGGCGGGCCAGGGTGGTTTTGCCGGTGCCCGGTGGGCCATAAAAAAGGCAAGAAGATAGCCTATCGCGAAGGATTGCTTTCCGCAACGGAGTATCTTCCCCTAAAATCTCTTCCTGCCCAATGAATTCATCAAGGGTGAGGGGGCGCATGCGATAGGCAAGAGGCCCTTCTTGTTTAATTTTTTCTTGCCAGTGGTAACTAAATAAATCCAAAGCTTGCACCTCACTGAGTTATAGCTTTTCTTAACATTTGAAATATCAGCAAGTAGTTGATTTTTCATTTATTTTGGATTTTATATATAGAGCACATTCCAGCCTTTTTTTCTGCAATGCACATTCCAGTTCATATGGTTGGTGAAAGCTGCCATTTACCAATCTGGCAGCTGCTCGGCAACCTCCGCCACAATGATATCGGGCCCAGCAAGAAGCACATTTGCCGTGAAGAGGTCCTGCCGGGGGGAAAGCTTCGGAAGAAGGAGGAATGAAGTTTGGAAGTTGGCGAACATTGCCCAAACACAAAGATTCATCACCTACCAACTGGTGGCAGGGGTATAGCTCGCCGGTAGGAGTTACTGCCAAGTATTCATTCCCTGCTCCACATCCGGACAATCTTTTATAGACGCAGGGGCCCCTATCCAGGTCCACTGCAAAGTGAAAAAAGTCAAAAGGGTCTTTCTCATGTAACTTTTGCAAATAATACTCAGCCAAACGCTCGTATTCTTTTTCCAAGTATGGCAAGTCTTTTTGTGATAAGGCCCAATCGTCTTCTGGAGAAGAAACAGCCGGCTCCAGGGAGATATTACGAAATCCAAGATCCACCATGTGAGCAACGTCCTTGCTAAAATCCAGGTTATAGCTAGTGAAAGTTCCCCGGACATAATAATTCCCATTCCACCTGGCTAAAAAATTTAAAAGACGCTCTTTTACCTTTTCATAACTAGGATCTCCACCTGGAGAACGACGCATGCGATCATGGACTTCTTTGCGGCCATCCAGGCTAAGGATAACACTAAAACCTTCTGCTTGCAGGTAATTGATTACATCTTCTGTAAGAAGAAGTCCGTTAGTGGTTAGAGTGAACCCAAATTCTACTCCTGTTTCTCTGGCACGCTGACGAGCATAAGCAGTAGTTTCCTTAACCGTTTCAAAGTTCAATAAAGGTTCTCCCCCGAAATAATCTACCTCTAAACGCTTTCGGCCTCCGGAATTGTCCAGCAAAAAATCTATGGCAACCTTTCCCACTTCTGGGGACATGAGGCTATCTTCCCCTCCATAACTTCCTTCACCTGCAAAACAATAACGACAGGAAAGGTTGCAAGTATGAGCGATATTCAAACATAAAGCTTTAACCATTGACTCGGAAGTACCTGTTGTTTCAAGAGGAGAACCCCACAGTAAATCTTGCTGCTGCAGATAGTTAATTTCTTCCAGGGTCTCGGTTATATCTTGCGTAAAATATTCATCCGCCAAAATTTCTTTAATACGGCCTACTGGATAACCTGCATCCAACAAGGACATTACTTTCCAGGCCAAGTCATCAACCTGGTGCAGAGTGTCACTTTCCACATCAAATACCAGTTTTTCGCCGTTTATTTCAAACTGGTGAATTCTGGGTGACTTCAAATTTTTACCCCACCCCGGTTATTAGGTTTTACTTTCTCCATCTGAACACATACCTGGTTCCCTACCGTGCAAGAAGTTTTACATGCAGACTGGCAAGAAGTAGGGCATTCACGGCAGCCAACCGTCTCCCTTGCTACTTTCTCTGAATTTACGGGGCGAATATGTTTCATTGCATCTTCCTCCATTCATTTGATTTCCTCTTTTACGCCTGTTATTATAACACGAAAAAAAAGGAGCGTGAACATGACACTCCTTTCTCTCCGGTTCCTATTTTTAAGGCTACCCCTTATTCCCCATTTATAACTTCATAGAGAACCTTAGATAAAATCTCTATTTTAAATGGTTTGCCTAAAAAACTTTTTACCTCTTTAAATGCCTCCTCGTTGGCAAGCTTCTGCTCAGAAGCATGACCGCTCATTACTACTACCTGAACTTCCGGGTCAATCTGAGTAAGTTCTTTAATAGTTTCTTTGCCATTTAAGCCGCCAGGAATTTCCACATCCATAAGAATTAAATCATAAGGGGAGTTTTGTGATTTTGCTTCCTGGTAAATTTCAATTGCTTCTTGCCCGTCACAAGCAAAATCAGGTTGGTACCCCAGCATGGAAAGCATCTTCCCGGTTATATAACGAACTTCAGGCTCATCTTCCATGACCAGAATTTTACCCTCGCCAGGGTATATATCGGAAGAAGACAATGATTCATATTCAACTTCCTCATGGACCGCTGGCAAGTAGATAGTAAATGTGCTACCCTGGCCCGGTTTAGAATTTACATCAATAAAGCCACCATGCATTTCTACTATGGAGGCTACTATGGGTAACCCCAGACCAGTGCCTTCCCTTTTGGTTGTAAAAAAAGGAGAAAATGCTTGACTCATTTCCTCTCTGGACATTCCCACACCCTCGTCTTTAATCGATAACCTCACATATTCTTTTTCGGCTTTAGCCGCAATCTCTTCTACATACTGCCCTTCCCAAACATTGTCTAAATATATCTCTATCTTTCCGCCACCGGGCATAGCCTGGACAGCATTTATTAAAAGATTGTTTACTACCTGGGCTATTTGAGATTCATCTACCTCCACCGCAGGAACTTTTCCTTTAACTATAACTTCGCTAGTAGCACTGGTACCGCTCAAAGCGAACCTGGCAAGATCTTGCACCTGTTCATCCAGGGAACAAACTTGCTTTTTGGATATGCTGTCCCGGGTGAAGCTAAATAACTGACAGGCAAGATCTTTGGCCTGCATAACAGATTTTTCCATGCCCTCCACGATTGGAAGCAATTTGACAGGGTTATAAATATTTTTCCGGCAAAGAGTAATATTCCCCAGCATGATAGCCAGGAAATTATTAAAATCATGAGCCACTCCACCGGCAATAGTGCTCATTAAAGCTAATTTATCAAGTTCTATGAGCTGTTCTTCTTTTAATCGCCGCTCCTCAATATTATGAATGATAGTTTGCATCAAGATTTTTTCTCCATAGTTACTGGCTTTCTTTTCATAATATGTATGCAATTCAAGATCTTCTTCAGTGCTCTGGCTATTTTTTAACCTTGCTTTCAATATTCCAGCACCATTTTTTTCTTTTACCTTTTGCAGATGCTCTTCAAAATCCTCATCTTCAGCAAAAATAAAAAAGTCCTGGAAAGAACAATATTTTAAATCTTCAGGGTTGTCCACTTGAAAAAGCTCGGCAGCAGCAGAGTTAGCCTCGAAGATAATGTCACCGTCATGGATAATAAAGGGGAAGGAGATAAACTCAAAAACTGTGTTCAAATCAATTAAGGCAGATGGTCCGTCATTGGAAATGTAACACTGCATCAACTTACCATTTTTTTTAATCGAATTTCTTTGAGAAACTTCAGGGGTCAAATACTTGGCCAACCTTGGTAGTTCATACAATAGCATATACCCTCCTTGGTCATGTCCTCTCTGACCGGCAAACGGAAGTATATACTATTAGAAAAGTTACTGGATCTAAAGTGCTCTTTTTATTTTTTTGTTAGTGAGTTTTGCCATGTACAGATTGACAACTTGTATTTTATTTGCAACCTTTAATTACATCATTTCAAATTTTATTATTTGTTAACAAAATTTTCAAGACAAAATAACATACAGTTTTATTAAATGCACACTTAATTTTATATTTGGTTAAGTATACTTAATTTTTTTATAACTGCTCATACTTTGTAGGGTAAAGATGAGTAAAGCGAGATTGTATTTCCTTTTTGTACTTGCGGGAGAAATAACACTTGTCTCCATTGCTCATAAGCAGAGAGTTATCACTAAATGATATTTTTAAGACATGATGGGGATTTATCACATAGGAACGATGACAGCGAATAAAACCATATCTCTCATATTCCGCAGCAATTTTTTTCAAAGGTTCATAACTCTTAATTAACCCGCTTGTCAAATAAATCTTTAACAAAGGGCCATCTTTTTCAAAATATATTATGTCGTTAGGATTAACCATGTAAACACTGCTACCAGATTTAAGAGGGATTTTGGAATCTATTTTGCCTAATTCAAAGCAATCATGATAAAGGTTGAGCAAAGAACTTTCAAAACGGGAAAACGTAACTGGCTTGAGCAAATAATCAAAAGTTTTTACCTGGAAGCTATCGAAGGTATATTGCTTATGACCCGTGATGAAGATAAAATAAGATCTTCGATCTTCCCTCCTAATTTTTCGGGCCAGTTCCAGGCCGTTCGTGTTTCCGGCAAGTTCGATATCTAAAATATAAACATTGATACGCTCAGTATATTCAAGAGCATAGTCCAGGACATCTTCAGCCCTTTCCGCTACTAGGGCCACTTTGGCTTGCATTCCCTGCTCCTCAATAATCATATTGACCCATTTTTGCAAAAAATGATTATGGTCCGCATTGTCGTCGCAGATTACAATATACAGCATAATATCACCAGACAATCATCATTATTATAAATTAACAATTTTTAATTCAATTTAATATTGGTACTATTATTCATATTTGACACGATTACCCATTTTCCTTTTTTTAGAATTTTTGATTTAGTATGAATTTAACTCGCTTTTTGCAGATTGAACCTTAAGAAGCATATAAGGAGAAAAATAAAGAATCTAATCAGGTGGATTTTTTAATAAAAAGGTAGAGTTATTCTCTGCCGTTCTTATCATTAATATGATTTATCTTTAATACACTACGGATTATTTCCCAGTACATCTTTATGCGAGCCGCACTTCCTTTCCAGAGGCCCATCTTTTCTTCTTTCATTACATGAGAGAGATCTTTAAGCACAACCTCTTCCATTTGCAAGTTAGTTTCCTCTGCATAGGTATGTAAGGCATACTCAACTCCAAATCGGGAAATATCCAGGTCAGATATCTCTTCAATAATCTTTTTCTTCAAGGCCCTTTGACCAGACAAAAAAGGAGTTATTTTTTGCGCAAAGTCAGTAGCCATGCGACCTTTCTCGAACAAGCCTACACTCATATCGGCACGATCTTCTAATACCGGATCGAGTAAAAGTTTTACATGTTCAGGAGTTAGCCCAATAAGATCGGCATCCAGAAACAAAATAACTTCCGTCTCTGTTACGTCGAGCCCTGCTTTTATGGCTCCACCCTTTCCCCGGTTAGTTAAAAGATCTATTACTTCCACCCCATGCCTCCGGGCAATATCCACAGTGTTGTCAGTGGAACCATCACTAACAACTATGACTCTGTCTACCTCAGGTGTATTCTTTAAAGCATTCAGTACATCTGATATCGTCTTTTCTTCGTTAAATGCTGGTATTATGGCTGTTACATTCATCAATTTCACCTCCGTATGGGTAAAGCACTGGCTCAGGTTGTTTAACAAATTCCAAGCATCTCAATAATTTCACCAAAAAAAAATCAATCTGTCAAATCCCTGATTCGGCACTCTCAAGATTACTCAGTTCCTCCTGTAAAGCTTCCAAAAGAGATTCCCGGGGCACCCGCCGGATAATCTCACCATGTTTAAAAATTATACCTTGCCGCGGTGTTCCTGTCACTCCAAGGTGAGAATTTCGTGCCTCACCGGGGCCGTTAACCACACATCCCATCACCGCAATTTTCCAGGGATACTCTTTTGAAGCAATTAAGGCTTCTACTTTTGCTGCAAGATTGGGTACATCAATTTCGCAGCGACCGCAGGTAGGACATGAAATCAACTCCGGGCCAAAGACACGAGCCCCTGCCGCCTGCAAAATTAAACGAGCTGTTTTTACTTCCTCTACTGGAGATGCAGTAAGGGAAACCCGAACTGTATCACCCAGGCCAGCCATCAAAAGGGAACCAATCCCGACAGCAGATTTCACAGTTCCCCGATAATAAGGCCCGGCTTCAGTTACACCAATGTGCAACGGGTAATCTACTTCCCTGGCTAAAAGAGAATACGCCTGAAAAGTTGCAGGTGCATCCGAGGCCTTTAAAGATATAACCATATTATAAAAGCCAAATTTTTCAAGATAATGGACATGCCTTACTGCAGATTTCACCAGCGCCGATGGAGAATCTCCCTGATAACCTTGCAAAATATCCTTTTCCAGCGAAGCGGCATTCACACCGATCCTAAGCGCAACTCCATTTTCCCCTGCTTTTTCAGCTACTTGGAGGAGTTTTTCTTTCCCCCCCAGATTACCTGGGTTTATTCTTACCTTGGCCACTCCCTGGTCTATGGCCTTTAAGGCTAATTCATGATGAAAATGAATATCAGCTATAACCGGAACAGGGCTGGCCTTAGTTATTTCTCTCAGCCCTTTTACAGCATCCTCATCTGGCACCGCAACCCTGACCAATTCTCCGCCAGCCTTGTATATATCTTCTATCTGCTCTATAGTAGCTAAAGTATCTGCGGTATTTGTATTGGTCATGGTCTGAATTGTGATGGGCGAATCCCCACCCATGACAACATTACCTACCCGAATTTGCCGAGTTTTGTTTCGTTCCAACATCTATTCCTCCATTACTGGAATATACCCAGCCTGAGCAAATCATGATAGGTAACTACCAGAATTAAAACCAACAACATGGCAAAGCCGATCAAATGGATTAAGCCTTCTTTTTCTGGATCCATAGCCTTACCTCTTATCCCCTCAATTATTAAGAAGAGAAGGCGTCCTCCATCCAGAGCAGGAATGGGTAGCAAATTGATAAAGCCCAGGCTAAAACTAATTAACCCGGTAAGCATCAACAGGTTAGCAATACCCATAGCTGCAGCCTCTCCTACAAATCCCACAATCCCTACCGGGCCGGCTACATCTGCAGGAATTTGACCTGTTATAGTTAAATAAATAGAAGCAAAAAACACATAGATATACTCGAAACTTGCGCCAATGGAAGCGAAAAAGTTAAACTTCTCCGCCGGTTGTCCAATACCTATCATAGGTTGGGTGGTACCATCAGGTAGCTCTCGAAATGTTGGTTCCACTTGCACTGTTTGCTGCTGTCCCTCACGAGTAAAGGTGATGTGTACCTCTTCTCCTTCGCTCTCATTAATAAGAGCAATTATATCTTGAAAATCATTTACCCTGTTTTTATCCACTGCAACTATTTCGTCGCCTTCTTCCAACCCAACTTCATAAGCAGGGGTGCCCGGCTCAACAACTCCTACTTTAGTAGAATCTTCCACCGGCACGCCTGTTAAGAAAAAGTGCACTACAAAGAAAAGAAAAATAGCCAGGGCAAAATTCAACAAAGAGCCGGCTGCCACAACAGAGATGCGCCCAAATAAAGGCTTTTCTATGAAGTTTCCAGGCTCTCCTTTTTCTTCTGGATCTTCCCCTAACATCCGGCAATAACCGCCTAGAGGAATAGCCCGCAACGAATAATCAGTGCCATCCTTTGACCAACCAAGCAGACGCGGCCCAAAGCCCAGGGACAGCTCCAAGACTTTGATCCCGTTGCGCCTGGCAGCCAAATAATGACCATACTCATGCACAAAAATAATTATCCCAAAAACAAATATGGCCGCAATTAAAGTTTGCAATTAATAATCACCCGCTTTAAATAATTCTAATGTTTTGTCCCTGGCCCAGCCATCAACAGCAAGAATATCTTCTTCTGCCGGCCTTTTTACCAGTTCATGCCTCGCCATAACCTTTCTAATCAATTCGCTTATAGCCGAAAACATAATTTGACCCTGCAAGAATAATTCTACCGCCACCTCATTTGCTGCATTCATACAAGCCGGCATGCTTCCTCCTACCTCCCCAGCCTGGTAAGCATAAGATAAGCAAGGGAATGTTTCCGTATCCGGCGGCTCAAATACCAGGTTCTGCTCATTCCAGTTAACTGGAGCTATGAGAGAATCTCTCCGCCGGGGAAAAGTAAGCGCATACTGGATGGGAAGGCGCATATCCGGTGGAGCAACCTGAGCTATCACCGACCCATCTGTAAACTCTACCATGCCATGAACCAGGCTCTGTGGATGAATAAGCACCCCAATCTTTTGCAAGGGAACATTAAAAAGCCACTGAGCCTCTAAAACTTCAAAACCCTTATTCATCAGAGTAGCAGAATCAATGGTGATTTTAGAGCCCATCTGCCAATTCGGGTGCTTTAAAGCTTGCTCCCGCGTAACATGGTGAAGCTCGTGAAATTTCCAACCACGAAAAGGTCCCCCCGATGCTGTTAAAAAAACTTTCCGAATACTTTCCGGGTTTTCCCCCTGCAAACACTGAAAAATAGCTGAATGCTCACTATCCACCGGAATAACCTGTTCCTGGTAAGCAGGATATTCGCGGGCAAGAAGTTCTCCCCCAACCACCAGGGATTCTTTATTGGCTAAGGCCACTTTTTTCCCTGCCTTTAAAGCCGAAAGAACAGGGCGAAAACCACTAAAACCTACTACAGCAATGAGTATAATATCTGCAGTTGGCCAGGTAGCTGCCTGCAACAATCCTTCTTCTCCTTGTTCAACTTGAACATCCAGGTTGCTCATTTCATGTTTAAAGCTCTGGGTATCAGCTCCTGTTTCTGTTAACACCGCCAACTCGGGTTGAAAGCGATGAACCTGCTCAGCAAGAAACTGATGATCAGTATGAGCTGTTAGCGCTACTACCCGGTATTCATCACCAAGTTCTTTAATAACTTCCAAGGCTTGCCTTCCTATTGATCCACTTGCACCTAAAATACTAATTCTGGGCAGAATCCCTCTCCCCTTTTTATGAATACTACTAAAACATATTATATTTATATTATACTATTAAAAACAAAAATAAATAAACAAAAGGTGCTGCCAGTAACATGCTATCAAAGCGATCTAAAATGCCACCATGTCCCGGTATTAATCCGCCGGAATCTTTTACTTCCATTTTTCGTTTCAGAGCAGATTCTACCAGGTCTCCAAGTTGGGCCAGAATTATAATTAAAATAGCCATAGCTATTGACCAACCCAAGTCCAGCGGGTAAAACCACTCCATAAATATAAAAGTAATTGCTACAAATGCTACAGTCCCCAGGAAACCTCCTATCGATCCTTCCACAGTTTTTCCCGGGCTAACTGAAGGTATTAATTTTCTCCGCCCCCATTTATTACCTGCAAAATAAGCAAAAGTATCATTAAGCCATACTATAGCAAATAATATCACTGTAAATTCAAAAGTAAAAGAATTTCTGATTAAAACTAAAAAGCTCATCAAACCGCCTATATAAATAATCCCCCAAAAAAGGGAAGTTGATTCCTGTGCCTCTGCTTCATTAAATCTAAAGACCATGCCCAGTGCAGTAAAAACAAACAAGATCGTTATAATCATCAATACCAGCGGATAATTTTCCAGGTATACCCCTCCCAGTAGGGCAGTTACGCCTGCATACCCTACTAAATGCGGGAAAATCCCCGAAAAATCCATCATTACTAAAAACTCACGCATTCCTATTATTACTATCAACCATACAATTAAAGTATACCACAAATCACCTAGATAGATGAAATACAAAAGGAGGGGAATTCCCACCAGTGCAGATAATACCCTTTTGATGAGCATCTATTCGGCCTCCAATCCTCCAAAACGACGTTTTCTTTTTTGAAACTCGTATATAGCTTCTAACAAATGAAGTCTATCGAAATCTGGCCAAAGCACGGGAGTAAAATAAAACTCCGCATACGCTGCTTGCCACAGAAGAAAATTGCTAATTCGAAGTTCTCCGCTAGTTCTAATAATCAGTTCAGGATCAGGTAATTCTCCGGTAAGGAGATGCTGAGAAAAGGTTTCTTCATTAATATCATCCAAGAGCAAGCTGCCCTCCTGTACCTTTTGGGCAATATTTCGAACCGCGTGGACAATGTCCGGGCGTCCTCCATAATTTACTGCCATATTAAAAGTCAAACCTGTATTATAAAAGGTTGTTTTCATGGATTTATGTATTGCTTCGCGAGCATCTGAAGGCAGTTCATCGACCAAACCACTGGCAGTAACCTTAATATTATTTTCATGCATAGTTTGCAAATCTTCCTCAAGATACTTTTGTGGCAATTTGAGCAAGAAATTTACTTCCTCAGAAGGCCTTCTCCAATTTTCAGTGGAAAAAGCATAAACAGTAAGGACTTCCAGGTTAAAATCGCTGCAATGCTGCACTACTTTACGCAATGCTTCTACTCCGGCCTGATGACCTTCAATGCGCGGCAAATCCTGCTGGGTAGCCCACCTTCCGTTGCCGTCCATGATAATAGCCACATGGCCTGGAAGACGCTCCCAGTTTATAGAAGATATCAATTCATTTTCGCGAATTTTAAGATTATAGGTTTCATCTAAAAACATTTGGGGATACCTCAAGAAAGCAAAATTTGTATTATCAATATTTCTTAGAAACACCTCAAAGCCTTAATTTCTTAAAAAGAAAAAGAGCCCCCTCCAGCGAGGGGGCATAATGAAATTATTCCTCAATAATTGCATCACTAGGGCACTCATCTACACAGCTGCCACAATCATCACATGCATCCTGATCAATCTCGAAATAATCGTCACCCTCCTTGATAGCATCCGAAGGGCAAACGTCCATGCACAAACCACAAGCAGTGCACTCTTCAGCATCAATACGGAAAGCCATTCATTTCACCCCCTTTTCCTAAATCTAATGTTACAACTAGTTCTACAACATTGCCTTCATTTAGATGCTGCCTTACCACCCGGTAGCGTGTTTTTTCAGGCTCTTTATAACCGGGGGGCAACGTTTTTTCTATCTTTACCTGATACCCCACCTTCCAAAGCCTTTTTTCTGCTACTTCCAGGGGGTAAGCAACCATATAAGGCAACTGCTCTGTAGCCAAGAAGATTATACCTCCATAATTTCTTTTTCTTTTGCTTCCAATGTTTTATCTATTTCGCTAATATAATTGTCGGTTATCTTCTGGATCTCTTCCTGCGCACCAAAGCTTAGGTCCTCAGAGACATCTCCGTCTTTTTCCATTTTTTTGATCCTGTCGTTAAACTCCCGGCGCAAATTACGAACAGCAACCCGGCTTTCCTCGGCTTTTTTGCGGATGAATTTGCTCAGTTCTTTCCGGCGCTCTTCAGTTAACTCGGGAATGGTAAGTCTGATAACATTCCCGTCATTATTGGGGTTAAGCCCCAAATCGGACTTCAGAATGGCTTTCTCTATATCTTTAACGGAATTTTTATCCCACGGCTGAATAACTATAAGCCGTGCCTCAGGTGCACTTATACCAGCCAGTTGATACAAAGGAGTGGGGGTGCCGTAATAGTCCCCCTCCAGATCCTCTACAAGCGCTGGGGTAGCTCTTCCAGCCCGGAGTGTCGCAAACTCACGCTGCAAAGCTTCTACTGTTTTTTGCACTTTTTCTTCAAATTCTAAATAAACTTCATCCATGGGGCTATCCTCCTTTCCCATCAGCAGTAAAATTATCTTACTGTAGTGCCGATGTCTTCACCCATGATCACCTTCTTGATATTGCCAAACTGACTTAAACCAAAAACGATTATCTTGATCTTGTTATCCATGCATAGAGAAGTTGCTGTAGCATCCATTACCCCCAAACCTTTATTTAATACATCTAAATAGCTTAATTCCGTAAATTTAAGGGCATCTGGATTTTTTATAGGATCCTCATCGTATACAGCATCTACCTTGCCTTTGGCCAATAAAATGACTCTCGCTCCAATCTCTGCCGCTCGAAGAGCAGCACAAGTATCAGTCGAAAAATATGGATTACCCGTTCCTCCAGCAAATATTACCACTCTGTTTTTTTCCAGGTGACGTAAGGCTTTGCGACGAATATAAGGCTCAGCTACCTCTTTCATCTCTATAGCAGTCTGAACCCTCGTATCTACCCCATGTTGCTCGAGAGCATCCTGTAAAGCAAGAGCATTTATAACCGTAGCTAGCATGCCCATATAATCAGCCGTAGCCCTATCCATTCCTTTGCTATCAGCATGAGCTCCTCGCCAGAGGTTGCCACCCCCAACTACAATGGCAATCCTAACTTCCCTATCGTTAATTTCCTTTACCTGAACCGCTATTTCTTGCAGAAATTCTTGATTTATGCCGTATTCTTGTTCACCTGCAAGCGCTTCCCCACTTAACTTAAGAATGACTCGTTCATATGCAGGGGTGCTCATAAAGTACCCTCCCCGTTTTTCCATCTCTATCTCTTCTTACATATATAACAAAAAAATAACCCTTTTAAAAGGGTTATTTTAAAGTTTTTCTATTCTTCCTGATCTTCATCTTCTGCTTCTCCGCTTAATTCTCCTACTTCAAAACGGGCAAAACGACGCAGAATAATATTTTCTCCCAAACGGGCAACTGTCTCTATAAGCAGATCATTTACAGTCTTTTCATCATCTTTAACATATGGTTGTTCCAAGAGACAATTCTCCTGGTAAAATTTATTAATCCTGCCTTCAATGATCTTGTCTATAACATTTTCTGGCTTTCCTTCGTTTAAAGCCTGGCGACGCAAAAAATCTTTTTCCTCTTCCAAAATTTCTTCCGGAACATCCTCTTTCCGAAGATAAGCAGGATTAGTTGCTGCTACTTGAAGGCAAAGATTCCTGGCCAGCTCGCGAAAATCATCATTTTTTGCTACAAAGTCTGTCTCACAGTTTAATTCTACAAGAACACCAACTTTGTCCCCGTGATGGATATAAGCATCAACAATTCCCTCTGAAGCTTTTCGAGTAGCCTTTTTGGCTGCTTTAGCCATTCCTTTTTCTCGTAAATTAGCCAAAGCCTTCTCTTCGTCACCATCAGCTTCCTGTAAAGCTTTTTTACAATCCATCATTCCCACTCCTGATCTTTCGCGCAATCTCTTAACTTGCTTGGCATCTATTTCCATTTCTATCAACCCCTTCTTCAACTAGGTTTAATTTTTTATTGGAGGAATAACAATTACTTTTCTTCCACCGACTCTTCCGCCTTTGATTCTGTCTCATCATCTTGAGAAGTTTCCTCACTATCTTCAACCGGTAAATTCTCAACTTCTTCCTCACTCTTTGTATCTTCTGCTTCAAAGATTTCCTCTATATCTTTACTTTCTTCATCAGAAAAAACGGGCTTATCCTCTTCACTCTCTTTTTCTTCTGTTTCAGGGATAGAAGCTTCTACTCCGGCTTCTTCTTCACCATAAGTTTCAGCAGCTTGTTTTCCTTCTATAGCAGCATCAGCTATTACGGAGGTTATCAACTTAACTGCTCTGATTGCATCATCATTCCCTGGAATAATATAGTCAATTTCATCAGGATCGCAATTAGTATCCACTATGGCAATAATGGGAATTCCAAGTTTACGCGCTTCAGCTACTGCAATCCTTTCTTTACGCGGATCTACAATGTACATAGCATCTGGCAAACCATTCATACTCCGTATACCACCCAGGAATTTGAGTAGTTTTTCTTTTTCACGTTGTAAGGACATTGCTTCCTTTTTAGTGAGGACGTCAAACAACCCCTCTTCTTCCATTCTTTCCAGGTCATTAAGTCTGGCTATCCGCTTGGAAATGGTGCTAAAGTTGGTGAGCATTCCACCCAGCCATCTCTGATTAACATAGTACATTCCACATCTTTCAGCCTCTGTTTTAATTGAGTCCTGAGCCTGTTTTTTAGTCCCTACAAGAAGAACTTTTCCCCCATCAGCAACAAGGTCTCGCACAAACCTGTAATGCTGATCAAGCATTTTTACCGTCTTCTGCAAATCAATGATGTAAATTCCATTGCGATCGGTAAAAATGTACTTTTTCATTTTAGGGTTCCATCTCCGGGTCTGGTGCCCAAAATGGACTCCCGATTCCAATAATTGTTTCATGGTTACTACTGGCATTACTTAAATTTCTCCTTTCGTTTTTGGTTTTTTCCTCCACCCCGTCATCTTTCACCCTCACTTCTTGCTCAAGAAGCACCGGGGGTGTAATCAGGTGGTGTGCGTACTTTTAGATACAACTTTTCCTCTAAAATAACAGAAGTAGTATAGCATAGTTTCTTTTAAATGGCAATAATATAATAGAAGTGAAACCAGGGGGAAATATTGGTGCCGGACCCTGCAATCTGACAGAAGCATTTACTTTCTTTTAATTGGGAAGATTCATACCTCCCAAAAGAGATTCTATCAAATATCAAGGACCGGCACCTAAAAATAATCTTTAGATAACTGAGCTGTTTTTATCAAGTAGTTGTTCCAACAAATATGGATTAAGCACTTTTATGTAAGTACCTTTCATTCCCAAGGAACGGGATTCAATCACCCCTGCGCTTTCAAACTTGCGCAGAGCATTGACAATAACTGAACGGGTTATTCCCAATTGATCAGCAATCTTGCTGGCTACCAGCAAGCCCTCATCGCTTCCTAATTCTTGAAATATGTGCTCTACCGCTTCCAGTTCAGAATAAGAAAGAGTGGCTATAGCCAGCTGAACTACAGCTTTACTGCGTGCTTCTTCCTCAATTTTTTCCGCTTTGGAACGTAATACTTCCATGCCTACCACAGTAGCCCCGGTTTCTGCCAGAATTAAATCTTCGGCATCAAAAAGCTCGTTAAAACGGGCCAAGAGCAAAGTCCCCAGTCGTCTACCTCCGCCTATGATGGGTATTACGCTGGTAATTTTTTCTTTAAAATGGCATTTCTCCGAACTTAAAAAAACACACTCACCAGACTCCTGTCGCAAGTTTACCCGGGAATCTTCACTTTTGAGCAAAAAGTCATTGTATTCTGAGGGAAATACTCCATCATTAAATACTTCCTTTACCATGATCTCACACTCAAAATCGTCTACCAGTGAATAGCCCAACAACTCACCTTCACGGCCAGCAATGTAAATATTAGAATCAATGACACTGCGCAATACATTGGCCACTTCATTAAAATCTACACGCTGCCCTGCCGTCTTCTGCAAAATCTTGTTAATACGCCTGGTTTTCTCCAGTAATGGTGATTCCATAATCTTTTCACTCCTTTTTAATTTTGCTAATTTATAAAATGTATTTACTTAAATCTCTATTTTGGACAATATCCTGTAATTTATGCATAACATATTCCGCATCAATTATAATTTCTTTTTCTTTTTGATCAGGAGCCTCAAATGAAATCTCATCTAAAAGCTTTTCCATGATAGTATGCAACCGCCTGGCTCCTATATTTTCCATCTCTTCATTCACCTCGTTAGCTATGCGGGAGATCTCTTCTATGGATTCTTCTTTAAAAACAACATTTAGCCCTTCTGTAGCAAGAAGAGCAGTATACTGTTTAATCAAAGCATTTTGAGGTTCAGTGAGAATGCGGACAAAATCTTCTTTGGATAAATTGTCTAATTCCACCCTGATGGGAAAACGACCCTGGAGCTCAGGAATTAAGTCTGAAGGTCGAGACATATTGAATGCTCCCGCAGCAATAAAGAGAATGTGGTCTGTTCTTACGGGTCCATACTTGGTAACCACGGTGGAACCTTCCACAATTGGTAATATATCTCTTTGCACGCCCTCTCTGGATACATCAGGACCACCGCTGCCCAATTCTTTAGCTGCAATCTTATCAACTTCATCCAGAAAAATAATCCCTAATTGCTCAGATCTCTCTATGGCTTCATTGGTTACTGCATCCATGTCGATCATCTTTTGAGCTTCCTCTGTTTTTATAATTTGCCGTGCTTCCTGAACAGGAACCTTCTTTGTTTTCTTCTTAGGAGGCACCAGGTTGCCAAAAATATCCTGCAAATTAATGCCCATCTCCTCCATGCCCTGCCCGGAAAAAACTTCAAACGTCTGGGGTTTATGGTCCTCTACTTCAATTTCCACCAACTCCTCTTCCAGTTCTTCCCTTTTGAGCTTTTCTCTCACAATTTCCCGTTCCTGTTGAACCTTCTGGACTTTTTCTTGATAGCTCAGTTCCTCGTTATCCTCCTCCCCTTCACCTTCTTCTGCAGAAGAACTGCCGAACAAAAAGCTTAAAGGATTGGCACTCTTCTGCTTCTTCTTGGGAAGCGGAACCAGAATCTCCACCAGTCTCTCTTCTGCATTAACCGCTGCCTTATCTTCCACATCTTGCATTCGTTCATTCTGCACAATTCTGATTGAAGTCTCTACCAGATCCCGAATCATGGATTCCACATCCCGTCCCACATAACCTACTTCGGTAAATTTAGTAGCTTCCACTTTAACAAATGGAGCATTAACCAACTTGGCTAACCGGCGGGCAATCTCAGTTTTTCCAACCCCGGTCGGCCCGATCATGATAATATTTTTAGGTGTAATCTCTTCTTGCATGGATTCAGCAAGCATTTTACGCCGATACCTATTACGCAGAGCAACAGCTACACATCTTTTAGCATCTTGTTGGCCTATGATGTACTGATCAAGCTCTTTTACTATTTCTCTAGGAGTCAACTCTTCTTTTACCAAATTCTCACAGCTCCTCTATGACGATTTCATCATTAGTATAAACACATATATCAGAAGCAATTCGCAATGCCTCACCTGCCACCTCGGCAGGCGATAACTCTGTATGCCTTACAAGGGCTCGCGCTGCTGCAGTTGCATATGGGGCGCCTGACCCCACAGCCGCAATTTCATCATCAGGTTCTATAACCTCCCCTGTTCCTGAAATAAGGATTAGATCTTCAGCGCTGGCCGTAACCAGCAGCGCATCCAACCTTCTCAAAACCTTATCAGTTCGCCATTCTTTTGCTAACTCCACAGCCGCTCTCTTTATGTTGCCCTTATAATTTTCTAAGTTTCTCTCAAACTTTTCAAAAAGAGTAAAGGCATCAGCAACAGAACCGGCAAAACCAGCTAATATCTTATCTTCATGGAGGCGTCTAACCTTGGAAGCATTCTTTTTTATAATAGTATTATTGCCAAAAGTAACCTGCCCATCGCCAGCGATAGCAACTTTCCTATCTTTTTTTACTGCTACTATGGTTGTAGATCTGATCAATTTCTAAATTCTCCTTGTAATTTTTATCCACCAAACTATTTTAACAGCTTAGCCAGTTTTTTATCTCCGCTATTAAGCACGGGGATGAGAAGATGTATAAACTTCATGTAATTTTTCCCGTGTTATATGGGTGTACAATTGGGTAGTAGAAATACTCACATGGCCCAAAAGTTCCTGAACTGTCCTTAAATCCGCCCCCCGTTCCAACATATGAGTGGCAAATGAATGCCGCAAAGTATGGGGACTGATTCCTTCCTTGGTACTAGCTTTCTGAATATGCTTGTGAAAACAATAACGCACCCCTCTTTCACTCAATGGCATCCCAAAACGGTTTAAAAACAAGATATTTTTTCCGTTTTCACTACCTTCCAAGTTCTTTTTCTCTCTCCTGGAAAACAATTCTTGTCGCGGACCATTCAAATATGTCTGCAGCCACTCAATTGCCCTACTTCCTATAGGAACAATCCTTTCTTTAGAACCTTTGCCCTTCACTTTAACAAGTTTCTGGGCAAAATCCAGATCATTTACACTAGTATTAACAATCTCGCCAACCCTGATACCACTGCTATATATTAATTCCAACAGTGCACGGTCCCTACAACCCAGAATAGTTTGAGTATCAGGCAATGAAAAAAGAGCTTCAACCTCATAATAATATAAAAACTGGGGAAGATTTCGTGGCAATCTTGGTGTGGAGACATTAGCCCATTTACCTTCTTCCAGCAACCCCCTCCTTTGCAAGTACTTAAAAAAAGCACGCACTGAGGATAATTTGCGGGCTATAGTTTTACGGTTATACTCCCTGTCCATTAAATGAGCAAGAAATTGCCTCAAGACCCACTTGCTCTCTAACTGGTCTTTGTCACCGTAGTTTTCCCGCATAAACTCCAGCAATTGCTTGAGATCAGCTTCATAACTTTTGACCGTCATAGGTGAAAAGTTCTTTTCATCTTGCATATAATTTATGAATTCTTGTAAATAATTGTTCACTGATAAAGCCCCTGCCAAAGTTTAGCATATTAAGAATTGTTATGCAAGCAAACCTTGACAGACTTTTCGAAATTTTTCCAAAGAGTCCAAAGCGCGGTTAGCCAGGTAATCCCGGCGCTGTTTTTTGGGGATTCTTTCCTGGGGAGGGTTGATCATACCAAAAGTTATATTCATAGGTTGAAAATGTTTCTGATCAGCTGAAGTAATATACTGGCTTAAAGAACCAATGGCTGTTTCCGGAGGAAATTCAATAGGGTCTTTACCCTGAACCCTGGCAACTGCATTTAAGCCAGCAACCAGGCCAGAAGCTGTAGATTCCACATAGCCTTCCACACCGCTTAATTGGCCCGCCACAAAAACACCGGGCAAATCATGAAATTCATAGGTGGTTTTTAAAAGACGGGGCGCATTAAGAAAAGTATTGCGGTGCATCATCCCAAAGCGAGCGAACTCAGCATTTTCCAAGCCAGGAATCATTCTAAAAACCCACTTTTGTTCAGGCCATTTAAGTTGAGTCTGAAAACCTACCATATTATACAAAGTAGCTGAAAGATTATCCTGGCGAAGTTGAACTACGGCGTAAGGCTGCTCACCGGTACGGGGATCCACTAATCCTACTGGTTTCATAGGGCCAAACAAAAGAGTATCAGGACCTCGCTCTGCCATAACTTCCACAGGCATACAACCTTCAAAAAACTTCTTTTCTTCTTCCAGGTGAGGAATATATTTTTCTGCACTTACCAGCGCTTCCCAAAAATCATAATACTCTTCCCTGGTCATGGGACAATTAATATAATCTGTGGCTTCCTGATCATATCTGGAAGCATGAAAAACACGATCGTAGTTGAGAGAATCTGCATTAACAATGGGAGCAGCTGCATCATAAAAATAGAGATATTCCTCCCCCACAACATCGAAGATTGAACGGGCTAAAGAATCAGAAGTTAATGGGCCGGAAGCTATGATAAGAGGACGCTCTGGTGGAATCTTATCTATTTCTTGACGCACAACTTCAATAAAAGGATGCTGTTCAATTTTTTGAGTAATACACTGAGAAAAAGCTTCTCTATCCACGGCAAGAGCACCGCCAGCAGGAACTTCAGTATTTACCGCACATTCCATAATTAATGACCCCACACGCTTTAACTCCTCTTTTAAAAGCCCGGCCGCATTATGAATAGAACTAGCTCTAAGGGAATTACTACATACCAATTCGCCTAATTTTCCTGTAAAATGAGCCGGAGTCTGAACTTGAGGCCTCATTTCATATATACGGACGCTTACTCCTCTTTCTGCCGCTTGCCAAGCAGCTTCTGAGCCAGCTAGCCCCCCACCAATTATAATAATGTCCGGCATTTATCTATCACATCTCCACTTATAATTTTATACTTTTTGAGTGGTTTTACTGGATGAATCCTGAGATTTTTGACCAGAATGGGAACTACAGTCAGGGTTAGCGCAAACTATTATATTCTTCTTCTTATTCTGCTCAACAAGGAAATACCCACAAACTGAACAATACTCTGGCAAAGGCTTCTTCCATAATGAAAACGTACAATCAGGATAGTTACTACATCCGTAAAACACTCGCCCTTTTTTGGTTCGTTTTTCTACCAGATCCCCATTGTCCTCTGGACATTTTACCCCTGTTTCGGCTTCAATATTCTGCGTATGCCTGCAATCCGGAAAACCAGGGCAGGCCAAAAACCTTCCATAACGACCAAAGCGGTAAACAAGGTTGAGTCCACACTTAGGACAGGTTTCCTCACTATACTCAGGAGTAAGCTCCACCTCTTCCATTTCTTTTTCCGCTGCTTCCAAACGTTTTTTGAAAAACTCGTAAAATTCTCGAAGCACGCTTAGACTGTCAAGCTCCCCTTCCTCAATTAAATCCAACTGCTCCTCCATTTTAGCAGTAAACTCCACATCGATAATTTCGGGGAAATGCTCCTGCAGCAAATCAATGACCACTTTACCAAGTTCTGTAGGAACAAAAGCTTTATTTTCCATAATCACATACCCCCGGCTCCGGATAGTTTCAATAATGGGGGAATATGTGCTGGGCCTTCCAATACCTTTTTCTTCCAAAGTTTTCACCAGAGAAGCTTCATTGTAGCGAGGTGGCGGTTGGGTAAAATGCTGGTCTGGTGTTATTGATTTTAATTTTAACATTTCATCTTCAGCCAATTCCGGTAGATGCCGATCTTCTTCTTTTTCTTTATTTTTTTCTTTGCGGTAGATATACAAAAAGCCTGGGAAAACTGTTTGGCTACCTGTAGCTTTTAGTTGATAATCTCCTGCTTTTATATCAACCCGTACTTTGCGCAAAGTAGCTGAAGCAGTCTGGCTTGCCACAAAGCGGTTCCAAATAAGTTTATAGAGGCGGTGTTGATCTCTGCTTAAATATTCCTTGATTTGTTCAGGTTCCCTTGTGACATCAGTTGGACGAATACTTTCATGGGCTTCCTGGGCTTTTTGATTTGATTTAAACTGATGGGGTTTAGCCGGAACATAATCTTCTCCTAAATTCTGTTTGATATATTCCCTGGTTTGTTCAGTGGCTTCTTGCGAAACTTTTACTGAATCAGTTCTGATATAAGTCACCAGTCCGGTCATACCCCGATCACCTATGTTTATCCCCTCGTAAAGCTGTTGTGCCAATTGCATTGTTTTACGAGTGGTAAAACCCATTTTTTGAGATGCTTCCTGCTGCAAACTACTGGTAGTAAAAGGTGGAGCAGGCTTTCGCTGTACCTGGCGCGAAGAAATTGAATCTACCTGAAAACTACTGCCCTCAAGATCATTAACTATTTCTTGGGCCTCTTTTTCATTGCTAATATTTATTTTGTTATTCCCGTATTTTTGAAGTTGGGCAGTAAATGGAGTTGAATTCTTCCCTGAGCCAGCCAGCACAGCATCAATGGTCCAATATTCTTCAGGTTCAAATGCCTCAATTTCCCCTTCCCGATAACAAATTAAATAAACAGCCACTGATTGCACCCTGCCAGCACTGAGTCCTTTCTTGACTTTTTTCCAAAGTAAAGGGCTAATTTGGTAACCCACCAGGCGATCTAATATGCGGCGGGCTTGTTGGGCATCAACCCGGTTTTGTGCAATGTGGCGAGGATTTTGCAACGCTCCTTTAACGGCTTCTTTGGTTATTTCATGAAATTCTATCCGATTAGGCTCATCACCGTCTAATTTTAAGGCACGATTTAAGTGCCAACATATGGCCTCCCCTTCCCGATCAGGGTCAGTAGCCATTAGAACCTTGTCAGCTTTTTTGGTATAATTTTTTAGGTTTTTAAGTATTTCTCCTCTTCCTCGGATAGTGATGTAGTTGGGCTCGAAATTATTCTCTATATCAATACCCAACTTACTTTTGGGCAAATCGATAAGGTGCCCATTAGAAGCCTGAACCTGGTATTTAGGTCCAAGAAAACGCTTTATTGTTTTGGCTTTAGTATTGGATTCGACTATAACAAGAATCTTTTGCTTCAATAAAGTGCCTCCCTCAAATAAACTTTTTAATGCATAGGTTTAACTTTTCTTGATAATGTTTATTCATTAAATCGCCAGCTTAGCTATATTAAACTAAATTCTTGTAAAATATTTGCCCGGCAACTGGGATATCATTTTTTTTAGTTCCAGGCTTAAAAGAACCCCGCTAAGTTCATTTACAGACATTCCACTAACATGGACAAGCTCATCTATATGCATGGGCTGAAAGGGCAATGCTTCAAGCAATTTTTCTTCCTCTTCGTCCAGTAGGCACATCTGGGTATTTTTAGCCTCAATATCACCTGACGTATTAAATGTATTATTCCCATAAAAAGCAACAGAGCCTTCCCAATCTTCCCAAATGTCCTCTGATGAATCAATCAGTTTTGCTCCTTGCTTGATCAACTTGTTGCAACCCCGGCTATAAGGGCTGTTAATATTTCCTGGAACAGCATAAACTTCCCTACCCTGTTCCAGTGCAAAATCAGCAGTAATTAAAGCTCCGCTTCTTTCCATAGCCTCTACTACTAAAGTCCCCTGCGTTAATCCACTGATTATACGATTACGGCGGGGAAAATTGTGGGGAACTGGTTTGCTTCCCAAAGGGAACTCACTAATAACGGCACCATTTTTAACTATTTCCTGTTTCAAAGCATAGTTACGGGAAGGATAACAAAAATCTAAACCGCAACCAAGAACTGCAACTGTAAAACCATTACTTTCCAGCGCTCCCCAGTGAGCATAAGTATCTATGCCCAGAGCCATACCGCTAACTATAGTAACTCCTTGAGCAGCCAATTCACGGGCAAGCCTGGTGGCTACCTCCTTGCCATAAACAGTAGCCTTACGGCTCCCAACCATGGCAAGAGCCTTCTCTTGGCCAGGAAATTCTCCTTCTCCATAAAGAACAAGGGGAGGAGAATAAATTTCTTCGAGCATTTCCGGATATGAAGGATCATCCACAGTAATTGCCCAAACACCACTCCCTTTTAGTTTCTCCCATTCCTTATCCACATTTATAGCTTTTCTTTCCGCAGTAAACTTTTCCGCTATTCCACTCCAGCCTTCTGCCTGCTTAAGCTCTGCAATGTCAGCATACCAGGCTTTTTCTATGTCAGGAATGTGTCGGAGCAGAGCTTTAACCCGGCGATACCCCAAAAAAGAAATCATGTTAAAAGCATTGTAGTATGCAATTTTTTCCATAGCCCTTTACACTAATCTATCAAAAATAGATCCTTTCTTTGGTCTCCAACCTTTAATATTCATTTTCATACTCCATATACCTGTTTTCCCAAGTGCGCAAACAAATTTTCTCGTGATAGAAATTAACCAGATAATTAGGCAACACTGGAGTTTTACCATATCCATATGGACTATTAACTATAAAAGAAGGAATAGCCAAGCCGGAAGTATATCCCCTGAGTTTTTCCATTATTTCTATTCCTTCTTCAACCTTAGTCCGGAAGTGGGTTGTTCCCTTAACTGCCTTGGCATGGAAGATATAGTAAGGACGAACCATTATCTTCAATAACTCCTGGTTTAATTTACGCATCACAAAGGAATCATTATTTACATCTTTTAATAAAACAGCCTGGTTCCCCAAAGCAATGCCCGAACGGGCCAGCTTTAAGCAAGCTTTCCCAGAATCAGGAGTTACCTCCAGCGGGTGATTAAACTGAGTATTTACATACAGGGGTAAGTGCTTGCTTAACATATTACACAGTTCATCATCAATGCGATAAGGCAATGTCACCGGAACCCGTGATCCCAGTCTCTTAATTTCTACATGAGGCATTTCGTCTAATTCTGTCAATAGCCAGTCCAATGTATCATTCTCAAGCATGAAAGCGTCGCCGCCAGTTAAAAGCACATCACGAATTTCTTCATTGTTGCGTATATAATCCAGTGCTGCTTCCAGGTCTTCTTGAGGAGCATTGGTATCTGTTTCACCTATATTACGCCTTCTCTGGCAATGACGGCAATACATGGCACACTTATTGGTAATGTTTATAATTAAGCGATCCGGATAACGACGTGTAATAGCCGGTGCTGGTGAAGTATACTCTTCGCCCATGGGATCTAGTATTCCTGTGTTATCATGATATTCTGCAGCAGTGGGAATAGATTGCCGGCGTACTGGATCTTGTAAGTTTTCCCAATCAATAAGGCTTAAATAATAAGGCGAAACCGCCCATCTATACTGGGAACCAGTCAGGTCAATTTCGTCACTTTCTTCTTTCGATAAAGGCAATATTTTTGATAACTGGTCTGATTCGCTAAAGCGATTAGCTAACTGCCATTCCCAATCGTACCACTGATCTTCAGAAATATTTAATTCGGAGCGGATTTTTTCTTGATTAGATTTTATGCGCTCCCAATCTTTATAACCAGAAGGAATGTCTGGCAAGCTTTCCCGATAATCGCGGATACTTTCTTTAAGCTCTGCGGCCCTCTCCTGCGATTTTTGCCTTTTTTCCTTTTCCTCACTCATTTTCATACCTCCCATGATCAAACCTTGATTGTTTCCTAAATAAAATTACTTGATTAAAGAAATGTTACACCCTTGGCATATATCTCTACTAAGGGTGAGATAGATGCCAAGAGTATAACATAAGCGAACAGGCATTTCAAAACTATTAAAAGATGTACCAAAGCATACGTAGCTGTATAATAAATTTATGCTAAAATAGCCCTTTCTAATAATTAATAGCTACAATTATAAAAACATTACGTAAAAATTAAGATAAAATAATTCCTTAATGTATGTAATATGCCGGTTTTATTTAAAATTAAAATTCATTAAAATTCGCTGAAAGCAGTTTCTTCTTTAATTTCCTGAACCTGGTTGTACTCATCAACAAATACTACCTGAGGTTTAAAAGAGCGCAACTCTTCTCCTTGGATAGCAGCATAACTGATGATTATCACTTGATCTCCAGGCTGTACCAGACGGGCAGCAGCCCCATTAAGGCAAACATCCCCTTGGCCGTGAGGGCCGCTAATAACATAAGTTTCCAGTCTTGCACCGTTATTGTTATTAACCACTTGCACTTTTTCATACGGCAAAATATCAGCCGCGCGCATGAGAGCAGAATCAATGGTGATACTGCCTACATAATTTAGATTAGCATTTGTCACAGTAGCCTGGTGAATCTTTGATTTACACATAAAACGTATCAAGGGCTACACCTCCACCAAAAGATTATCAATTAGCCTGGCCTGACCAAACTTGGCAGCCACGGCGAGCAATACCGTGTTCTCAATTTTTTCGATTTTACCGAGGTTATTTCCATCTACCACTTCTGCATATTCCGGTTTAGCAAGTGGTTCTCGGCTAAGACTTTCCCACATAAAATTGCGCAGCGACTCTGAATTTTTCTCGCCAGTAATGATTTTTTCCCGGGCAGCCTGCAAAGTTCTATAAAGAATTGTTGCCGCTTTCCGTTCTTCCGGGGAAAGATATTTGTTTCTGGAGCTCATTGCAAGTCCATCATGCTCGCGTACGGTTGAACAAATTACCACCTCCACATCCATATTCAAATCTGCCGCCATTTTTTTAATAACTATAGATTGTTGGGCATCTTTTTGCCCAAAAAAAGCTTTATCCGGAGAAACCAGGTTAAACAATTTGTTGACCACCGTAGTCACCCCTCGAAAATGTCCGGGCCTGGAAGCACCACACAACACATCGGTAATTCCTTCCACATCCACATAAGTTAAATACCCTGGTGGATACATTGATTTAGTTTCCGGGTTAAAGATCAAGTGACAACCTTCCTGTCTGGCTTTTTCACAATCCCCTTCCAGATCACGGGGGTAATCTTCATAATCCTCACCCTGGCCAAACTGAATGGGGTTAACAAAAATGCTGGTTACTACATAATCAGTTTGCTTACTGGCTTCTCGTATCAAGGAGAGGTGACCTTCATGCAAAAACCCCATGGTAGGAACCAACCCCACTGTTTTTCCGTTGTCTTTAACCATCTTAACTTCATTTTTTATTTCGTCTAAGCTCTTAATTACTTTGACCATTTTGTTAATCTCACCTGCTGTTTAACTAATTGGATAAAATTTTATATATTAAAATATGTTTTCCCCAAAATTATTTCCTTTCCAGAGCCTTTACCAGCTTGTCGTAAATTTCCTGGGACATATCAAAACGATGTTCTTCAGTGGGGAATTTCCCTTCTTTAACTTCGCGGATATATTCCTCCACTCCTTTCTCCATTTCCTGGCGAGCATTGGCATACTGCTTTACAAATTTAGGACGCATGCCGGTATGCAGCCCCATTACATCATGGTAAACCAGAACCTGCCCGTCACAATGTTCTCCCGCTCCAATACCAATAGTAGGAATGGATACTGTTCTGGTAATTAAGCGAGCAAGCATCCAGGGCACACATTCCAAAACTATACCAAACGCGCCGGCGGATTCTAGTTGTTGAGCATCGTTTATCATTTGTAAAGCTGTTTGAATGTCTTTCCCCTGAACTTTGAAACCTCCCATTTGTCCTACAGACTGTGGAGTCAACCCCAGGTGCCCCAAAACAGGAATACCTGCACTTGTAATACCTCTAACAGCTTCAATGATCTCCAAGCCACCCTCAAGTTTAACAGCATCAGCACCAGTTTCCTGGATAGCGCGGGCTGCATTTTCCATAGCCTGTTCTCTATTAATCTGGTAAGTCATGAAGGGTAAATCAATGATCACCATGGCTCGGGAAGAGCCTCTAACTACTGCTTTGCCATGATGTATCATGTCATCAAGGGTCACGGCCAAAGTATCCTTGTAACCCAAAACCACCATGCCCAGTGAATCTCCCACCAGAATGGTGTCAACTCCAGCTTCATCTACCAATTCTGCAGTGGGGTAATCATAAGCCGTAAGCATTGTAATCTTGTCTTCCGTGCTCTTTTTTTCTTTCAGGTCCAGGATGGTCGTTTTGTTGTTAGACATGAGTTAGGCCTCCTTGTAATTACTTACTTATTTAACAGCGCTGCATCTATTTTGCAGCTATCTACATTCCCTTTTTATAGTTTCTCCCCCTCATTCCCTTCATAACCAAGCACAAATTTAATATTATTTTTCTCTTCCTCATGGAGAGTGCCCTTTTCACTGGCTACCTGTGCTGTATAATTGCCCAATTGCCGGTAAAGATCAAGAATAGAGGGCATTTTTTCTTTTAATTTTAAAACATGACTTTCCACAGTGGAAGCATCTCCGCGATCAATGGGGCCTGTTAAGCCTTGCGGAACTCCTACTTTCTTGACATTAGCCAAAGTTCCTTCCACAAGGGGCATCAACGCTGGGAGAGCTTTTTCTCTTGGCACACCGACCTCTTCCATCATCTTCAAGCTTAAGTCAAGAAGGGCTACAAAATAATTGCATGCTACGCAAGCAGAAGCATGATATATAGGTTTCATTTCAGTAGGTATAGTTAAAGCATTTCCTTCCAGCGCAGAAACAAGTTCTTCCCCTACCTTCAAAGCATGTTCTTCTCCTTCTAAGGTAAAATATGAGCCGGGTAGATTATTAAATCCTGTGTCCACACTGGGAAAAGTTTGAAGAGGATGCAAAGAGAGAACGCCAGCACCTTCTTTTCGAGCAGGCTCCAAGAGTTCACATGTATGAGCCCCACTGGTATGCAAGACTACCTGCCCTTGGCGAAAGCCCTGATTCTCAGCTATATAATTACAAACACTTGTTATTTCACGGTCAGGTGTTGTTATAAGTACAATTTCGGAGCGAGAAGCAACCTCTGCAGGATTAAGAAAGAAAGGCACATCTAATCTTGTTGTAGCTTCTCGAGCTGACTTTTCTGTACGGCAACATACCCCAGATAGGGCATACCCTTTATTCTTCCAGGCCATGGCCAGGGCTGTTCCAACATTTCCTGCTCCTACTACACCTACAGGTCCGTACATATTATGACTCTCCCTTGCCCAACATAGCCTGGATAGCCTCTTTAGTAAAGCAAAAATACCCTACCAACACGGTAAGGTACACATTTTGAAATAACGATTGCGCATTTTGCACTTACGTACCCTCCGTCCCGGTCCAAATATGGCTCCAAGCAGAGTAAAAATTCATAATTTTTATACATTGTACGACGCCTTGAGGCTGCCGTCATGGTGATTCTACCTTATTATATGATAAATTGTCAAGGATTTTTACCCGATGAATCAAAGGACGGTTTGGACTGCCCCCTTAAAGCGACATAGGGACGCGGGGACAGGTCCCTTGTCCCACTTTTACCCTCTTCCTCCTGTAGAGAAGTACATTCTTGCTTCTCAGGGTTTTAATTTCCTCCCCCAAAAGATTTAATTTTCTTCCCCAGAGGATTTAATTTCCTCCCCCAGGGGATTTTATTTTCTTCCTCCCCCTGACGGGGGGACTGAAAAGGGGGGGAGCTCATAAAGCTAAATTTTAGGAAACCATTTGCATGATGCACTTCTGTATAATGACATATGTAATCCAAGCATACTCCATCCCCGGGGGTGGGTCAGCGCAGCGACTAGACCGTTGCGCGGGCCATAGGTGCGACTCATCGCGACGGCCTCCGCGGACTTCCCGTCCAAACTGACATCGTGTCAGCTCCCGGCGCCCTGCGTCCTGCAGGGCGGTCCGCTTCGGCC
>PWGT01000002.1 GCA_003554535.1 Syntrophomonadaceae bacterium
ATCTTGGAAAAGGCCTGCAACAAGTCCCAATATCGCGCCTCTTCGTTCCCGCATTAAAAAACCCAGAACAATAACAAATACCAGCAAAATATCTGGCAATGCCTGCCCTACGAAAAAAAATGAAAAAAATGAACTTTGAATAATAACAATAATTGCAAAAAGTAATACTAAAATAAGATAAAACAACATGGTTTAAGCCTCTTTAATTCAGACTTTATCTACCGGGCATTTTCTAGGCAGCATTTCTTGTTAAATCAGCTTTTGGCACTTAAAATGCTGAAAATAATTCTCATGTCATTAATTTTAACTTAACTTGAAGTTACAATAAATACCTCTTCCAGACGATTAAAATTAACGTGAGCATTAACAATGGCATTTTGGACTAAGCCGCTTTCATCCAATTCAACTTCTTCTACAATTCCTATGGAGATACCCTTGGGGAAAATGCCTCCTAATCCAGAGGTAATAATCCGATCACCCTCCTCAATATCGGCATCAGGCGGTATATTAATAAATTTAAGCTGTCCTGTGTGTTCTATATAGTCTTCGATAATGCCCATAGTTCCAGGATCTCGGGAACGCTGAACCATTGCACTGGCTGGAAGACGGGGGTCTGTCAACAAAATAACCTGGCAAGTATCTCGGGAAACATTAGAAACCATTCCTACCAGACCATGTGGGGAAATAACCGGCATCTCTTTTTCTATACCATCCCTGATACCACGGTTAAGAGTCATAGTATTAAACCACTGACTTGGATCCCGGCTCACTACTTTTGCCGGCACCTTTTCCATTTCTTCTGACTCCTGAAAATCCAACATCTCTCTTAAACGTTGATTCTCTTCTTGTAATTCTTCAACCATGAGTATTTTTTCCTGGTAATGGGCAAATCTCTCCCGCAGGCGGGCATTTTCAGCTTTGATCTCCTGATGATAGAACACTGAATCAAAAAATGATTGTATTCCCTGTCCTGCGCCAGCAAAAAAATCCTGAACGGGAGCCAGAATGGAAAAAACTGCATGTTCCAGGCGGCTAAAATCATCACGATCTTCTCCTGTATAACTGATCATGCCCAGTAGCAAAATTGCTACTACCAGTAAAATCCACAAATATTTTCTCTGCAAAGCCTAACTATCACATCCTTCACATAATTAAAGAAACGAACAATATAAAACATTAACTAGCCCGGTTCAGGTACTGCGACGGGGCACCATAGCTATTCTCTTGAGCATGCCTATTTCTGAAAGAACTTTTCCCGCTCCTAAAACTACGGAATCTACCGGTTCTTCCGCCAGGAATACGGGCATGCCTGTTTGCTCAGAAACCAACTTGTCAAAACCATGCAATTGAGCTGCTCCTCCGGCAATTATTACGCCTTTTTCCATAATATCAGCCGCTAACTCCGGGGGAGTTTTTTCCAGGGTTATGCGAATTGCCTCCATAATAGACTCTATGGGTTCTGCCATGGCCTCTTTGATTTCAGTTGAATTGATCTCCAGGTTTCGTGGTAATCCGGAAACCATATCTCTTCCCCGGATGCTCATGCGAGTTTCCTCTTCTCTCTCATAAGCAGTCCCGATTTGGATCTTTATTTCTTCAGCGGTCCGTTCGCCAATCATTAAATTGTATTGTTTGCGCACATACTGGATTATAGCTTCATCTAACTCGTCTCCTCCTACCCGCACTGACATGCTGGTAACAATACCTCCCAGGGATATTACTGCTACTTCTGATGTACCACCACCGATATCTACTATCATACTCCCGGTTGGTTCTTCTACAGGCAAGCCAGCACCAATTGCCGCTGCCATGGGTTCTTCAATAAGAAAGGCTTCTCTGGCACCGGCCTGGTTGGTAGCATCAAGAACAGCTCTCTTTTCTACTTCAGTTACCCCAGAAGGAACACAAACCACTACCTGCGGGCGGAAAAACATCCTTCGCCGGTAAGCCTTGGAAATAAAATGGCGCAACATGGCCTGTGTTACATCAAAATCAGCTATAACCCCATCCCGCATGGGGCGAATAGCCACTATATTGCCGGGAGTTCTGCCAATCATCATACGTGCTTCTTCTCCCACAGCTAAAATACTGTTGTTTTCTTTTCTAATTGCTACTACGGAAGGTTCCCGTAATACTACTCCTTTACCTCGTACATACACCAGGGTATTGGCAGTACCCAGATCAATTCCCATGTCTCGCGAAAAACTGTTGAAAACCATCGGATAGCGCGTCTCCTTTCTTGAGTTTGCTTATATTCACTATATACTCTTGATATACTTCATTTTATTGTCATTACGCGTACCTTTAATAATTATAACAGAACTAGCAACCTCTGTAAGGGGAGAAATTATTAGTCTTATTTAATAATTATACAAATTAATTCAAATTAAGCCTTTTTCCTTAAAGCTAATGTAACAACCATCACCTATAATTATATGATCTTTTACATCGATTCCCAATATATTGCCTCCTTCCACCAGGCGTTTGGTTACTGATAAATCCTCCTGGCTGGGAGCAGGATCCCCACTGGGGTGATTATGAACAAGAATTACCGAAGCAGCACTCTTTCTTAGAGGATGCACAAATATTTCCCGCGGGTGAACTATAGAAGCGTTCAAACTACCCACAGATATTTCTTCCCTGGAAATAATTTTGTTTTTAGTATTCAATAAAACCAGCTTAAAATATTCTTTTTTCTTATAACGCAGTTCTTCCATGAAAAGATCTGCTACCATACCAGGTGAGGTTATCGCTGTATTATCACCCATGCCAGCAGCAGCAATCCGCCTTCCCAATTCTAAAGCTGCTTTAATTTGAACTGCCTTGGCCAATCCTACCCCCGAAAAAACTTGCATTTCTTCCAAGGTTAGTTCCGGCAAAGCCCGCAACCCACCAGAACTAGAAATAATCCTTTCGGCCAGATGCACTGCAGATTCAGAAGTATTTCCCGTGCGTAAAAGAATAGCTAAAAGTTCAGAATTGGAAAGAGCTTCTGGGCCAGCTTGCTGTATTTTTTCCCGGGGTCTTTCTTCGTTGGGTAAATCACGAATCATTACCCTTTCGTCAATAGTCATTATCCTTCACCTCTTTCTAAAAAAGACCCCGGACAACTTATCCCCAGGGTTTTATTCCTAAACGTGATAAAAATAAATAAACCTGGGGAAGCGGAAGCCCAACTACATTAAAATAACAACCCTCCAATTTCTTTACAAACACAGCTGCCTTTTCCTGAATTCCATAGGCTCCTGCCTTATCCATCGGTTCGCCGGTATTAATATAAGCAATTATCTCATCTTGTTCCAATTTTCTCATCCAGACCCTGGTTTTCACATGATCTACAATACTGGTTAGTATTTCGTTTTGATTAACCTCCAATAGAGCAATTCCAGTAATTACATGATGTTCATCTCCACTTAGCAATTTCAACATTTTTGCTGCCTCTTCTTCATCACGGGGTTTACCCAATACCTCATTTTGGTGAATAACTGCAGTGTCTGCTCCCAAAATAACTCCCGATTCATATTTTACAGCTACATCCTGAGCCTTTTCCAGAGCCAGATTTTCAATTCCCTTCGGGGGAGGAAGAGACATCTCTTCATGGTCAAGGGTACTTTTATGAATAATGAACTGATATCCTGCCTGCTGTAACAAGTCTGACCTGCGAGGCGAAGCAGAAGCAAGTATTAAATCTTGCAAAGTTAACTATCCTTTCTCCAGAAAAATTTCTAAGCTCCCAGCAAACCTAAATTTCTTCTAACCAAACCTTCCAGGTAACCAGCAGCCAGTCCTGTTAAAAAACCCGTAGGCAGAGCTACCAGTACCAGCAAGGGGAAATAACCTTGAAAGAGTGTGAAATTCTCCATAATAACACTGGCCATACCCAACTGAGTTAGATTGTGAAAAACAGCTCCCATAATGCTCACAGATATAACTGTAATATACCCCTGTCGAGAGATGGGAATAAATGAAGCCATGATCAAACAACTAATTAGGGCTGCAGAGATACTCAACCAGAAACCAAAACCCAGAAACCCGCCGGTGAAAATACTACCCAAAAAACTTTTTCCTACAGCCACCACTAAACCGCTGCGAAGACCATAAACTAACAAAGTTAACAAAACGATGACATTGGCTAATCCCAATTTTGCACCAGGAACTGGAATAGGCAGAGGAACAAGGTTTTCTATGAAATGAATGACCACGGCAAAAGTTAACAACATAGCCAGGTTAGTTATTTTTGCTGTCTTGCCCACCAGATCACACTCCTGCTACATTTGCAAATAAATAATCCCAGACTTATAATATATTGGTGATTAAACACAAATTTCCTTTTTAAATTTACACTTATTTTTCTCATTCAGGGAAATTATGAAAGAAATACCTCAAAAAGAAACTAGAAGATATGAAATTATTGAACAAGCTCAACTTTGTCTTTAATGCCCTGCGACTTGTATATTTCTTCTTCAGTTGTAATCACTACTGCCTCTGTTTCAGGTAACTCCTCTATCAATTCCATCCCTTCTTGCAGCCCCATTACCACAACGGCAGTAGATAGAGCATTAATATCTATTGTATTATCTCCAAATACAGTTGCGCTAATAACACCCTCAGCAGGATAGCCGGTAGAAGGATCAATAATATGGTGGTAACGGGTATCATTTTCAATGAAATACCTCTCGTAATCCCCAGAAGTTACCACTGCCGAAGTTTCTAAAGATACAATACCAATTAATCCCCTGTTAACCCCATTGCGAGGGTCAGAAATACCAATTTTCCAGGGCTCTATTTGATCTTCGTTCACCGGTTTGCCTCCTTTAACCCGGATATCCCCTCCGGCCTCCAAATACGCATGCTCAATGCCGTTTTCTTCCAAAATTTCTAACCCTTTCTCCACTACAAAACCTTTGGCAATTCCCCCCAGATCAAGCGCCATTTCTTCTGAAGGCAAAAAGACCTCATTCTGTTCCTCATTAATTTCTATTTTTTGATAATCCACCAGAGCAATACTTTCGCTTAACTCATCTTCCCCTGGCAATCTGGCTTCATCCTGGTAAAAGCCCCATTTATCCATAACCGGCGCAATGGTGATATCAAAACTCCCTCCCGTTAATTCTCCATAATGGATGGACCTTTCGATAAGCTCCACAGTTTCAGGGCTTACCTGCACCGGTTCCTGACCGGCTTTTTCATTAATGCTGTATATTTCACTGTTCTCAAGGCCTCGATCAAATTTTTGCTCATAATTTTCCATTTCCGAAAAAACTTCGTCTGCTAAATGATTTGCATAATCTTCCCCTTCTTCTGTATAGAAATTCAAGTTTACGCTGGTATCCATAAGCAACCGATTATAAGAATAATCCGGAGTATGGCCCCACAACCAGGAGGAAATATCAACTCCAGCTATTCCCAAAAAGGAAATAATAATCAATACTATTAAGATTAAAACAAAAACCAGGGGAATGATTACGCTACGAGAAGAAGGAAACATTGCCCGGCGCTCATTTTTATCCATTGCTGTAATTATACAACTCCTTGTTCTAATGAATATAACTTAAATAGAGGTGAAATACAGGATTAACCACCAAAATAGAAAAGAATAACCAGTAAAAACCCTAACACGGCAACCAGCAACAAGTTGTCAAAGTTCAAGTTTTTAATGGTCCACTGGAAGGACCCCCAACCTTGTTGCTGGGAAGTAGCCTGATGCTCCAGGGCTTCCCTTGCTTTTTCCCCGGTTTTCTCATAAGAGCGGTTCAAAGCATCATCAATATAGCGACCACTTTTTGCCAATTCGGTAACCGATCTACCGCTATTCTCCAGGGCATCATCCAAAGCCTCATCTGTACTCTTTACCTTATCCGCAAGACGATAAACTGCCGAACCGGAACTGGAAAAGGTGCTGTCGATAGCGCCATCAAGAGACTTGGACTTTTCTGCAAATTTATATGCCGCTTGCCCTCCCTTGGAATACATCCTATCCAGGGAACCGTCAAGAGATTTGGACTTTTCTGCGAACTTATATGCCGCCTGACCTCCCTTGGAATACATCTCATCCAGGGAAGTATCCACCTTACCAATAAACTGGCAAAAACGGTAGAACCAATCACTGGATCTTATATAGGAATTGTTCACCGAAGAATCCAGGTAATAACCAAATGCACATAACAACTTATATGCATAGTTGCCCACCGGAACAAATACCAGAGATTCAATACTCATCCAGGCCGGAGGCTTGATTCCTCTTTCCAAAATATTGGATAACAACACAAAAACCATAATCCCAATAACAACTAACTGCAGCGCTCCTACAATACCGGCCTGATTGTAAACATCCAGAGTAGTTCCTTCAGGAATTATATTCGAGAGCAAATGGGGGTTAACTCCCAACAAAATACACAGAAAAGATACTACCACTATGGAAGCCGTGGCACTAGCAGGAAGCTTTCTCTCTACCTTTGCCCAGGCCCGGAAATAACCGAAATAGAGCAATTTGCAAAAAGAGATAGCAGTGCCCACGCTGGCAATCAACAGCATGGTATCCATTGGTTGGACGCCTTCCACAGCATATTTCAGAAAATACTTGCTTACATAACCGTTAAAAGGCGGAACGCCGGAAATGGCAAGTGCTCCAACCAGCGCACCACCAGTAATGACTGGCAGCGACTTCCATATAGGGGGGTTTTGGGTGTCTCCATGGTGAAGATCGTGTAAATTTTCCGTACCGGTTGTATATAAAACTGCACCAGCACACATGAGCAGCAAAGCCTTATACAGCATGTGGTTAACCATATGCAGAAGACTACCATCGATCGCATAGCTGGTGTTGGCCGCCACTACCCCCATTCCTGCTCCGGCAACCATATAGCCAACCTGGCTGATAATGTGATAGGAAAGAAGTTTGCGCATATCTTTCTGCAACAAAGCACAAGTAAAGCCGAAAATAGCCATGCTGGCTCCGATAAAACCTATAATAAAGTTCAGATTGCCTTGCCAAACTTCCACGGGAATTAGGCGAGCAATAGCAAATATTCCGATTTTGGTAGTCAATCCTGCCAGAACAACGCTTGAGGGGAATGAAGCGTTGGGATACCCCCATGCAACCCACAAGTGAATAGGCAAGAAGGCCGCTTTGGCTCCGATACCAATTACAAAAAAGACCATACCCGCTTCCGGGTGTGCCAGATCAAGGCTGCCGGCAGCCGCATAATGCTGGAGTATACCCAACAGCAATACCAAACCACCGGTTAAGTGAAACAGCAAAAACCGCTTGCCCATATGCAATGCAGTTTCAGTGCGATGTAAAAGAATCAAAAGTGCAGTGGTTATGGTCAAAAGTTCCCAAAATATAAACAGCGCAATGAAATTTCCCGAATAAACAATGCCCACTGCGCTGGCAATGGCGCACAAAGCCGCAGCCTGTTCACCGGCTTTGGCTGTCTGCAAACCATAAAGAAGGGCCATAGCACCAACCAGTACAAATCCAAACGCTGCTATATCAGAATAAGGGTGGGTACCGTCAAAATAAAGGGAAATAGCACCCTCTCCTTTAAAAACATAAAAAGTCCCCAAATCTAGCCCCGTGAGATTGTAAATAGCAGTACCAAGCATTACCGCAATAATTCCCAGCAAAACGCCGTATCTCAGCTTGCGGGGAGCAAGCAAGATCACCGGGGTTAAAACTAAGGGCAATAATATTAACAAGGCAGCTATCTGACTGATGACTAACCACTCCTTTCCCCTTCACAGAAGCTTAATCAGCAAAAACAGTTGTTTTAATCAACCTCTCAATTATAAACAAACAGCAAGTTACATACTAACCATCAATTATACTCACCAAAAAAACGTTAAAACTTAGCACTATTTCATCATAGCTTCTTACACTTGATTTTGCATGCCTATTATATCAAAAAGTAGCTCGCCTTAACAGGTAGAAATATCCCCGTGCTCTAAGATTAATAAATCAATAACCTCAAAATCCCCCAAATAATAAGAATTCTGAAGTAAGGCTTGATAAATCAAAAGGTATGTTGGTAGGAAATGTACCAAACAAGAAAGCGCTCAAAGCCAAAACCACCAGTGGAACAACCATCCAAATAGATGCTTCATTCATTTTAAATGCAGGACCTTCATCATCAACATGAAGATCCTTTTGCAGTTCTTCATCTCCTAGAAAAGCAGGCAAAATGATAGGCAGGTAATACATGGCATTAAGCATACTGCTCAAGAGCAAGATAAATACGAAAAATATCTGGCCTTCCTGCAAGAATCCAAGACACAGACTCCATTTGCTCAAAAAACCGTTCAAGGGAGGTATTCCAATCATGGCGAATGCAGCTATTGTTAAACACCCAAATGTTATAGGCATTTGCCTGCCCAGTCCGGACATTTGCGAAACCTTTTTCTTGCCCGTTTTCCATATTATTGCCCCGGCTGCCAAAAAGAGGGTGCTCTTCATTATAGCGTGGGAAAATATGTGGAAAATATCCCCGGTAATAACCTGTTCATTAAAAACAGTCATACCCAGAATAACATAGCCCATCTGCCCCACACTGGAATATGCTAACCTTCTTTTAATATCATCCTGGGTCAAGGCCACCGCCGAACCAAGTAAAATAGTAATAATAGCCAGAACTGCCATGATCTGATCCCAGTGGATAGCCTGAACGAGATCCGGCTCGAATACATTAAAGATCATCCGCAACAAACCATAAGCTCCTGTTTTAAGCATGATTCCCGAAAGAAGAGCGCTGGCTGGCGCTGGAGCAACCGGATGGGCATCAGGCAACCACACATGTAATGGAAACATCCCAGCTTTAATACCAAACCCAATCAAAAAGGCAAAAAATGCCATCCAGGCCATAGAAGTAGCTTCAGTAATCAGGGGACCAGCACCAATGCTTACTGTCCCAGCTGCTTCAAAGCAGATGATGACTCCAAAGAATATAGCCAGACCACCCAGGATTGTCACTACTAAATATTTATAACCTGCTTTCAAAGCCTCGGCAGTTTCAGAGTGAATAACCAGCACATATGCAATCAAAGACATAAGCTCAAAGAAAATAAAAAGGGTGAAAAAATCTCCTGCCAGAAAAATCCCCAGACAACTGCCCAGGGTAAATACTAACACAGCATAATAACGTAGCTGCCCGTGTTCTTTGCTCATATAGCCAATAGAATAGATAGTAGCAAGCAACCACACAAAGGAAGATATTGCAATCAAACTATAACTTAACACATCCAGTCGAAAAGATACTGCCAGCCCAGGGAGCACTTCAAACAGTTCATATTCAAAAACCCTTCCGCTAACAGCCTCCGGATATAGTGACAATACTCCGGCAAAAGTTACAGCTACTGTTGCCAGAGATAGTATGTTGCACAGCTTTTGTGATGTCTGCCCCAGGTACATAATCAATGCCGTCATTACAATAGGAAACATAATTACAAACATGATGAGTATGGTGATTAACTGCTCTTCCATTTTCCTGAGTCTCCTTTACTTATTAATTCATATATTAATTAAATAGTTAATTTAATAGCTACCCAGGTATAAAACCTAATCACCCGGTAAAAGTAGCATCCCGAAAAACCTCTTCTTATTCTTCTATGCTCTTACATCTGATTAAATAGTACTTCGACAGCATTCTCCAATATACCTACTATACCCTGAGGATTCATACCTACATAAAATATGAGTGCTGTTAATATGATCACCGGGATTAACAAGTTTCTGGTCACTGGACGGTAAACCATACTTTCCGGTTTTGGTTCCAATAAAAAAGCCCGGATAGCAATAGGAAAATAGTACATTGCATTTAACAAACTACTTAAAATTATAACCCCAATGAAAAATGGCCTTTCTGCTTCAAAAGCTCCAGTAGCAAGATACCATTTGCTAATAAAGCCACCGGTAATTGGTATACCAACCATAGATGCACTGGCAATAATAAAAGCCGTCATTGTCCACTGCAACTGGTTACCTATACCATCAAATTCACGCACTTTTTTAAGGCCCTTGGTATAAAGAATAATACCAGCCACCATAAACAGAATCGACTTCATCACTGCATGGTTAAGAATGTGTAGTAGCCCACCAACCAAGGCAGTCTGGTTAAACAATCCTATTCCCAGAAAAACATACCCTATCTGGGCTACAGTTGAATAGGCCAGCATCCGCTTGAAATTCTCCTGAGTCATGGCAAAAATAGAGCCCAGAATCATTCCCAAAACGCCCAACCATAATAATATTTCTTTCAAGGGCACTTCGTAGAAAATTTCCAGGGGAAATACCCGAAACATCAAGTGAATTAGGGCTATCGCATAAATTTTAATTACCAGCCCTGAAAGCATTGCGCTAGAAGTAGATGGCGCCGATGCGTGGGCATCGGGCAACCACACGTGCAGTGGGAACAAAGCCGCTTTCACACAAAAGCACACAGCTATGAGAGAAAGAGCTGCCAGAACGTTATTGGGGTAAACAGCCATCTGTTCTACCAAAGCTGCCTGCACCATATCATAATTCAAATAACCGGTAATCATATATATTAAAGCTATCGCCAACAAGTAACATCCTGTACCCATTGCACTTAAGATCAAATACTTGAAACTAGCTTCCAGACATTCTCTATCTTTCTTTACCGAGATAATTGCGCATGAAGCTATAGCGCTGATTTCCATGAAAACAAAAAGGTTGAAAAGGTCGTTGGTAATAGCCATTCCCAACATGGCCCCAATTAGTAACAAATAAAGGGTATAGTACCAGCCTACTATTTCCCCTTTCAATTCAAAAGGAAGATTATCCAATCCGTAATAAAAAATAATTAACCCCATGCCAGTGAGCACAATAAGCATGTAGGAACTTAAATAATCAATATAAAACTCAATGCCAAAGGGGGGCTCCCAGCCACCAAGGTAATAACTAATTGCTCCGTTATTTATAACTTCTATGAGAATAATTACTGAAATAGAAAAAGATAGAACCAGGGAGAACAGGGAAACTATGGTAGCCCAATTCCTATTCCACTTGTGAATCAAAGGCATAGCAAAAGCAAAAATAAAAAGGTTCATTATTAGTATTGCTGGCAGATGTTCTACAAAACTCATTTCTTTTGCTCCTTCTTCGTTACTGTCTTAATCGATACTTCTAAGATCTGCAATTTCATCCGCATCTACAGTTCCATAATACTCATATATTTTAGTTACCAGGCTCAAAGCAAATGCAGTTACACTTAAAGCAACAATAATCCCTGTCAAAATCAACACGGAAGGAAGTGGGTTAATATGAGCTCCTGCCTCAGCAGTTTTATCAACTATAGGTGGAGAAGCCCCGTGTACATAGCCCACTGCTACAAAAAGTAAAAATACAGCCGTGTCCATGAAGTTCATGGCAATTACTTTTTTAACCAGGTTTGAATGGGTCAACATGGTATGCATTCCAATAATAAAAAGCACTATAGCAACCAGGTAAATATAATTTTCTAACAAACCTTCAAGCATTTCCATCTTCTAACTTTTCCCCCCCAATCAAATGATAGAAAAGAGTTACTATGGTACTGGTAATCTTAACTCCAATAGCAATGGAAATAATAGGTATTACCCCACCGCTAATTAACTGTCCAAAAGACCCTCTGGGAAAACCTGCAGCCAGATTGGTCAGATACTCATGCCCAAGAATGATAGCCACAATACCTACTAATGCAAAAGTGAGCGCACCACCACTCTCCATCCTTTTAGCCGCATCTGAAGGTATCTTTTTACTTCCTTCTTCCAAATTAAATGAGAGCGCATAAAGCACCATGCTGGATCCAATAATAGCCCCTCCGGCAAATCCGCCTCCAGGGGAAATGTGACCGTACAAAATAACATAAATTCCGTAAACTTGAATAAAGGGCACTACCAGACGGCATACGATGCGAACAATCTGGTCTTCCATTTTTATATCACCCCATTAATGCGCTTTAATAGTGGCAATAGCCGCTGCAATTGCCAAAAAAATTACCGTGGCTTCACCCAATGTATCCATGGCCCGGTAGTCATTGAGTATACCGGTAACCAGGTTGGGAACCCCGGTATCTGCAATTCCCTGCTCGATATAGCGCGCTGCCAGTTCATTGTTGGGTGGATTAGCAATGTCACCAAAGGGAGGCATCTCTGCCACTGTTATTAACAAGAAATAACCCACTATGCCCAGCAAAACAAGAGTAAAAACCGTTTTAAAGTGAGTGTGAGGCAAAAAGGTGATAAGCACCACAGCCACCAGCACCAGCATAATTACATTTAGCAGATCAATTTCCATGCCCCTAACCTCCCTTTACTCAGTTCTCCTGGTTTTGCTAACTGTAGCTATCAGCAACAAAGTGGTTACCCCTGTCCCCAGGGCAGCCTCAGTCAAAGCTACGTCGGGAGCGCTTAACTGCAACCAGATAATTGCCATAATCAACCCGTAAGAAGCAAACACTATAACCCCGCTGAGCAAATCCCGCAGCTGTGCAACAGTGATTGCACAAACAACTAAAAAGAGCAGGAGGAGTGCATTAAATATTTCATTCAACTGGCATTCCTCCTTTTTGGGATTTTTGTTCTCCTTGCACCGGCATAAATCCTGTTATCCAAGAAGCTTTTGCTATAACGTGCGCTGCCGTGGGGTTGGTAATCCAGATAAATACCGCTATAAAGACTAACTTTAAGGCACTTATAGGATCAGCTTGAAAAGCAAGGCCTATTAAAACCATTCCGCCTCCCATAGTATCACATTTGGTAGTAGCATGAAGGCGTGTATAAACATCAGGAAGCCTTACTAAGCCAACTACTCCAACTCCCAAGAAAAAAACACCTCCGGTTATCAACGCCAGGGAAATAACTATGCTAATAATCTCCCACACCATAAAAAGCCCCTTTCTTTAATCAAGAGCACCTTTTTCCATATATTTTGCAACGCCAATGGTAGCTATAAAGCTCATCAAAGCGTAAACCATGGCAATATCCAGATAATACAAATAATCAAAGATAAAAGTAATGAAGGCAATTATTACCACAGCCTTAACCCCAATCATATTAATTGCCGCTACCCGGTCGGGAGCGGTAGGCCCCACGATAGCCCGCCCCAGACAGAAGAATATCATAACTAATATCAATATTACAGCTACCAAATGTACATTTTGGGCAAAGTCTTCCATGGCAATTAAGCCTCCGTTTTATCCAGTTCTTCCAGTTTATCGATCAAAACCCATTCTTGAACTTCCCGGGCATTTTGTTCGGTCAGTGCATGCACAGTAAATTCTTGTGCCTCCGTGCACATTACCGTCAAAGTACCCGGTGTAAGAGTTATAGCATTTCCCAAAACCACCCTGCTGGTTTCTGTGCGTAAATCCTTTTTAAAAGTTACCATGGTTGGAGCAATAGGCAATTTGGGATTCAGCACTATCATGGCTACCTGTACATTGGCCTTCATAACTGCTGAAATAAATATACCAAATAAATTGACCATGCGCTTCAAATTGGGAACTGTAAAAATGGGCCTTTCCCGAGAACTTATCAGCAATTCCCGGTTAAAGTAAGTGATCATGTAACTAGCACCCAATCCGAATATCAACGATTGCCAGTGCAGTGTTCCACTTACTGCAACCCAAAACAAGAAAAGAATGATTAACATTCCCCAAAAGGTCATTTCCCTACGCATGGCACTCACCTTTCGTGCTTTGTATTTCAAAATAAGTTTGTTTTAGCTTTCTACCGCCTCAGGAGCTTTCTTATCAGTCACAGGCTTGATACTGCCAGGTTTACACTTGGCCGCACATTCCCCACAATTATCGCATTTTTCTGTATCCACTGTGGCCAGATTATCTTCTACCGTAACTGCTTCTTGTGGACAAGCTTTGGCACAAGCACGGCAAGCATTACAACCTACTTCGCAAGCTTGCTTAACCACCTTGCCCCGGTCACGGGAATTGCAAAAAACAAAGTGACCTTCATAGTCATAAGGAATAAGGCGAAATACACCCCGGGGGCAAGTATCCCGGCATACACCGCAACCGGTGCATTTTTCTTCATCAACAATAGGCAGTTCATTATCTCCCATCACAATGGCTTCAAAGGGGCAAACCTCGGCGCAAGTTCCCAGTCCCAAGCAACCATAAGAACAACTTTTAAATCCATGCCACATCTGATGGGCCAGGCGACAATCTTTAGCTCCTGCATAGATAAAACTATCCCTGGCTTTCTCGCTATCTCCGGCACATGCTACTACCGCCACTTGGGGCTTTGTTTCTACTGTTTCCATACCAAGCAACTCGCAGATTTTAGCAGCAACCTCTTTACCACCGGGTATACAGGCAGTGGTTTCACATTCTCCAGCCACTACTTTTTCCGAAAAACTACCACATCCGGCATAGCCACAAGCTCCGCAGTTAGCACCAGGTAAAGTTTCCTGAATTGCTTCTACTCTTTCATCTACTTCCACTGCAAAAATTTTGGCTGCCACAGCCAGCAAAACTCCAAAAATAATTCCTAATCCACCAAGGGTAGCTATCGCATAATAGAGATCCACTCTTGATCACTCCTTCTTAATGAAAATAACCATCTAGAGGGTAACTACTCCTTCAAATCCCATGAAAGCAAGGGATAATAAACCAGCAGTCACCATGGTCACCACTGAATTGCTTATGCCTCGTGGCAAATCCACCAGTTCCATTCTTTCCCGTATAGCTGCCATGAGAATTAAGGCAATAGCAAAGCCCACTGCTGACGCTATTGCAAAAACTATCGAAGTCAAGAACGGAAACCCTTCCTGAGTTACAGCCAAAAGCGCTGCCCCCATAATAGCACAATTAGTAGTAATCAGGGGCAGGAAAATTCCCAAACCTTGATAAAGGGCAGGGCTGATCTTGCGCATCATAATTTCCACCAGCTGCACCAGGGAAGCGATGACCAAAATAAAGCTAACTATCTCCAAAAATTGCAAATTGAACGGTTCCAGGAGATAATTGTATATTAACCAGGTTACCAGAATAGCAACAGTCATCACGAACAAAACAGCCATGCTCATTCCAATGGCAGTTTCCATTTTACGAGAAACACCCACGAAAGGGCATATTCCTAGAAATTGGTTTAAAACCAGGTTTTCTACAAAAATGTAAATAAAGATTATGGCCATTATTTCTTCAAAACCCACTATATATCCCCCCAATTTAAGCCAGTTAGAATTTTACTCTATACCAAGTTTGCGGAAAAGCAAATTTACCCCATACAAGAGGATGCCCAGAGCCAAAAATGCACCGGGTGGTAAAGCCATCACTCCCATAGGATCAAATGCCGCTCCAGTAATATCTATGTCAAATACTGTCCCGTGCCCCAGGATTTCCCTGAAAGCTGCCAGAGCAACCAGGGCAACTGTAAAACCAAGCCCAATACCTAATCCATCAGTAAAGGAACGGGCGATAGGTTTTTTGCTGGCAAAAGCCTCGGCTCTTCCCAAAATCATACAATTTACCACAATAAGGGGCACAAATACACCCAACTGGTCGTGCAGTTCAGGCTGAAAAGCTGCCAGCAGCATATCCACCATAGTCACAAAAGACGCAATAACCACAATAAAAATGGGAACCCTGATTGTCTTGGGAATAAAATTCCGAAAAATGGAAATAACCACATTAGAACAGATTAACACCATGGTTGCAGCCAGGCCCATTCCCAAACCATTCATGGCAAAACCAGTAACCCCTAGAACGGGGCACAGCCCTAACAATAATCGAAAGACGGGGTTTTCATCCAGTATGCCTCTTCTTATATCCTGTATATAAGCGCTCATTCTTTCACCTCCCCGAATTTTCTAGGCACAGTAAATCTATCAATAATGGGAGTTACTGCATTCATGAGCAGAATAGCGAACATGACGCCTTCCGGATAATTACCCCATAACCTGATAATCATGGTAATCAATCCACAGCCAACTCCAAAAATAACTTTGCCCAAGCCGGTCACTGGGGATGTAACCATATCCGTAGCCATAAACAGCGCACCAATCATGACCCCTCCGGCAAGCAAGTGAAATACTCCTGTTAATACTAAATTCTCATAGATACCGCCACCAAAAATAGCTCCCATTAAGAAAACAGTGGCAAAGAAACACCCGGGAACTCGCCAATCAATATGCCCCCGGAAAAACAACCAGAAACCACCAATTAACAAAGCCAGAGCCGATGTTTCTCCCAGGGAACCACCTATGTTGCCCAAGAACATATCCATCAAAGGAACTTCCAACAATTCTGCCCCTTCTTTTTCCAGGGGTGTAGCAGCAGTTACCACATCGGCAAAAGGTGAAAAAGGCTTGGGAACTGGCCATACATCTCCGGCCATATGAGTCGCCCAGGAAACTACCAGGACTGCCCTTCCCACCAAAGCCGGGTTGAAAGCATTGTTTCCAAGACCGCCAAACATTTGCTTGCCCAAAATTATGGCCACAACCGAACCTATTGCCGGCATCCACCACGGAACAGTAGCCGGCAAGGTCATAGCCAGAAGCAAGCCTGTAACTGCAGCACTTCCATCGCTGATCAAATCCTTCTTACGCAATACCACCGCTTCAGTGATCATGGCTGCCAGAACAGCTACTACCATGGTCACCAAAGCCTGGTATCCAAATAGCAGCACAGCCACCACAACTACCGGGAAAAGAGCAATTAAAACATCCATCATGATAGCTTTAGTTGTTTCCGGTGTTCGTATGTGGGGCGATGGTGTGATTACTAGCTTATTTTCCATTGCTCTCCCTCTCCTATTCAAAAAAGATTTGCTACAAAAATATCTAGGTATTTAAAAGTTATCCTTGCTTTTTATTTCTTGCCATTATTTCAGCTTTGGCGGCCTTTATCCATTGGGTTAAAGGCCGGGCTGCAGGACATTCATAAGAACAGCAACCGCACTCAATGCAGTCAAGGGCATTATATTCTTCTGCCTGGTCAATAGCCCTCTTTTCACCAGCTGTGCCTAAAAACAATGGCATAAGGTTTATGGGGCAAGCCTCCACACAACGCGCACACTTTATACAAGGGCCTGGATCAACCAACTCGACATCTTCCGCCTTTAAAATTAAAATACCTGAAGTTCCCTTTACTACAGGAACATCCAGATTAGGTTGAGCTATACCCATCATAGGGCCTCCAGCTACAACCTTTCCAACATCACCAATAACCCCTCCACATTGTTCTACAATATCTGCAAAGGGGGTGCCTACCCGAACTTTGAGGTTTGAAGGTTCAAGCACTCCTCGCCCGGTAACAGTAATGACTCTTTCCACCAGAGGCAAACCCTCTTCTATGGCCCTAGCTACCGAAGCACTGGTTCCCACATTATGGTTCACCACCCCTACATCCAGGGGAAGCCCTCCGGAAGGAACCTGCCTGCCGGTAATAACTTCGATTAGCATCTTTTCTGCACCCTGGGGATACTTGGTAGGCAGTGGAAACACACTCAAACCTCTTTCACTTTTGATTGCCTCCCGCATACTTTCCAGAGCATCGGGCTTGTTATCTTCAATGCCTATAATTCCTGTGGATGCACCAAGCGCTTTCATAAAAGCTTTCAGCCCAGTAACCACTTTCTCCGGTTCTTCCAGCATGATCCGGTGATCTGCCGTCAAATATGGCTCACATTCGGCCCCATTAATAATAACAGTATCAATTTCCTTGCCTTCAGGAGGAGAAAGTTTTACATGGGCCGGAAAAGCTGCACCTCCCATGCCAACAATACCTGCCTCCCGGATAATTTCGATGATTTCCTGAGCAGACAAATCCTCCAAAGTTTTTCCAGAAGGCTGGACGCTTTCATCTAAAGCATCGGAGCCATCTGATTCAATAACCACCGAGTTGATCCTGGTTCCTGTGGGTGCATAGTGAGAACTAATGGAAGCCACAGTTCCCGAAATGCTAGCATGAATTGGGGCAGAAACAAAGCTCTCACTTGCAGCAATTTTCTGCCCTCGTTTTACAGACTGGCCTTCTTCCACCAGGGGATCACAAGGAGCCCCAATATGTTGCTGTAAAGGGATAATTACCTTTTCTGGCAAGCGGGCTGATTTTATGGGAAGCCCTGCGGTGAAGACCTTGCTGTAGTTGGGGTGAATACCACCTTTAAATGATTTCGCACTCATCCACTACTCACTCCTTGCACCAATTGTCACAAACTCTTTTACATCTGAGTGTTCTACATAAAATACGATATTAGTTCCTTCTTCAACATTTAAGAGGTTTCGCCATTAAAAATAAAAAACCTGCCCAAAAATCATTTTAGCAATATATTTACTGTTACAAATATTTTGTAAATAATGAAGTTTGGCCTAAAGCAGATAAAAAAGATTAAGTAACAAAAAGGGCGGGGTTAATCCCCGCCCTTTTTTGTTAGCTTACTATGTCACTATCATGCTAAATTAAAATTCTTCTTCAATTTCGTCTTCATCCGGCAATTCAATTTCCATATCTTCTTCATCCGGCATTTCCATGTCATCTTCATCCGGCATTTCTATTTCGTCTTCATCCGGCATCATGTCATCATCATCGACTTCAGGCATCTCTTCTTCGATTCCCGGATCTTCCATTTCATCTTCGACTCCCGGCTCTTCAACAGGCTCTTCCATTTCACAGCCAACGGCTGCCAAGGAAAAGACCATCACTAAAGCCAGCAGTAAAACCCCCATCTTTGTGTAAATGCTACGCATAGTGATTGTCTCCCCTCCTTTCTTTATGTATTTTATTCTACCTTAACTAATACCACATTATATATAAAAATCCTTCCCAATAGACCTTTCTATCTAGTTAAGATTTTTTTAAAAATATTTTTCATAAATTTTCCGTGCATCGCTGATAGTAAAAAAAGAGCCGGTAACCAGGACCAGATCATCCTCATTAGCTGAAGACAAAGCTAAACCCAAAGCCTGTCTTATGTCAAGCTCCACAAGGATGTGAGGTATATTCCCCTCCTCCACCAGCTTGTCTCTTAAAACATGAGGATCAGCTGCCCGAGGGATTTCCGGCCGTGTTAAAATTAAAAGATCAGCCTGGTGGATAATATTACCCATAACTCCTTTTACATCCTTATCCTCCATAATGCCCATTACTATCACCAGGCGCTCATACTTAAAAAAATCTTTTATAGCCCGGGAGAGTTCCTGAATAGCTGCGGGGTTATGTGCCCCATCTAAAACTAAAGGGGGGGATTCTTGCATTACTTCCATGCGACCAGGCCAGCTTACCCGGGCCAAACCATACCGCACTGAATCTTCATTCAAGTGAAAACCTTCAAAATTGAGCACTTCCATAACAGCCAGTGCCAGAGCAGCATTTTCCACCTGGTAACTACCGATTAATGAAAGTAACAAGTCATTGTAAATTATGTTTAATCCAGTATAATCAAATTTCTGCCCCCCATCCAGTATTTCCTTATGCCCGAATTTAATTATCCCTTGGCTAAATGTTAAGTTATTTTCATAATTTCCTTTGTTATTATAACTATTTACCACCTGATAGTATGGAGATTGTTTTTGGCTAGCAGTTTCCTTGAGTAAATTTTGCACCACGGGATCGCTGGCTGTAGTTAGCACCGGCACTTTATCCTTAATAATTCCCGCTTTTTCAAAAGTAACTTCTTCTACCGTATCGCCCAAAACGGAAGTATGATCAAGGCTAACGTTTGTAATCACTGACGCCAACGGCGTAACTACGTTGGTGGCGTCAAGGCGTCCTCCAAGCCCTACCTCTAAGATAACCAGGTCAGGTTTCGCAGACGCATAATAATCCAAGGCCAGGGCGGTAACCACTTCAAACTCTGTAGGGTGACCCAGCTCTGGATCTGCTGCTATCTCTTCCACAACTGAGTGAACCCTCTTAACATGCTCTACCAATTTTTCCTGAGAAATATCCTCGCCATTAATAGCTATACGATTATTAAAAGCTTCCAGGTAGGGCGAAGTATAAAGTCCTACTTGATAGCCGGAGGCCTCCAAAATGGAACTCAATATGGCTGCTGTAGAACCTTTGCCATTAGTGCCTCCAATATGCACAAACGATAACTTATGGTGAGGATTCCCCAAACGTTCCAGAAGAGCTGTTATTCTTTCCAATCCCGGCCTAACTCCAAAACGTCCAATACTATGAATCCACTGGATTGCTTCTTCAAAATTCAAGTTTGCTCCTCCTGTTAAAAAATAATTAAATCATTTCTTTTAATTCATGCAATCGAGCCTGTAATTTATTTTTTTTGGCCATATCTTCTTCAAATTGCTCCCTAACTTTGGCTACAACATCTGCCGGGGCTTTTTGTAAAAAACCTTCATTTTCAAGCTTGTTCTTGTTTTTATCTATTTCCTTGTCCACATTAGTCAATTCTTTTTGCAGGCGGGCTACTTCTTCTTCCAAGTTTATTATTCCCGTCAAAGGAAGGTATACTTCTATGTCCTCTCCAATAATTTCAGTAAGAGCTTTTCCTGGCTTATCTGCTTCAGGATCTATGGTCAACTCCGAAACCTGACCCTGCATTCGAATGTGAGGGCTTTCTTCATTTAGTACCGGTTCCCAGCCCGGAGCAGGACGCAATACCACAGGAGCTTTTTGGGAAGGAGGTAAGTTCACCTGACTTCTAAGGTTTCGTATCCGATGGATAACTTCCTGGACCATTTCCATTTCTTTTTCTTGCTGGTAAAATTCCAGGTTTTCTTCATAAGTTGGCCAGGAAGATTCAGCAAGAGTGCCTTCATCATCTTCCCTGAGATACTGCCAGACTTCCTCGGTAATAAAAGGCATAAAAGGATGCAACAAACGCAGAGTTCCATCCAGGACATGGAACAAAACAGCTCGGGTAGTCTGTTGACGAGTCTCTACAGTCACAGATTTTTCTTCAGCTGAATACTGATTATCACGGTATAGCTCAGACTTGCTAAGCTCTACATACCAGTCACAATAATCGTTCCAGAAGAATTCATAAACTTTACGGGCTGCTTCTCCCAATTCATATTCCTTCAGAAGGGTGGTAATTTCCTTCACTGCACTGTTAAAACGGCATAATATCCAGCAATCCGCCCTGCTCAAATCTTCAGGAAGATTATAAGGGTCAATACCGGCCCGGAAATTATGTCCTTTTAGATTCATCAAAGCAAAACGAGAAGCATTCCAGATTTTATTAGCAAAATTGCGGCTGGCCTCCACATTCTCCTGGCGAAAACGCTGGTCATTACCAGGAGCCTGACCGGTAATCAGGGTAAAGCGAAGAGTATCGGCACCGTATTCATCTATAACCTCAATTGGATCCACTCCGTTGCCTAAAGATTTGCTCATTTTGCGCCCCAGGGCATCTCGAACAAGGCCATGGATATATACAGTATGGAAAGGAACTTCATTCATAAAATGCAGGGACATGACGATCATCCGCGCCACCCAGAAATATATAATATCGTACCCGGTAACCAAAACATCAGTTGGGAAATAACGCTGCAAATCCGAAGTTTCATCCGGCCAGCCCATTGTAGAGAAAGGCCACAATGCCGAACTAAACCAGGTATCCAGCACATCCGGATCCCGGGTTAAACCAGTGCTTTCACACCTTGGGCAAAACTCTGGTGTCTGATAATCTACTATCGTTTCCCCACAATTACAGTACCAGGCTGGAATACGATGACCCCACCAGATCTGGCGGGAGATACACCAGTCCTTAACATTATCCATCCAACTCAAGTAAACATTGGTAAAACGCTCGGGAACAAATTCAATATCACCATCCCGGACAACCTGAGAAGCCCGTTGAGCCAGTGGCTTCATCTTGACAAACCACTGCCGGGAAATTAAGGGTTCCACTATAATATTGCACCTTTGGCAACGCCCCGGGGAATGCTGGTAATCCTCAATTTTTTCTATCAACTCCATCTCTTTCAAGTCCTCTACCACCTTCTGACGGCATTCATTACGCTCCATCCCAGCATATGAACCGGCAGCAGGTGTCATATATGCATTGTTGTCAATAACCTGTATTATTTCCAGATCATGACGCTGCCCCATTTCCCAATCATTGGGATCGTGGCCGGGAGTAACTTTAACCACCCCACTACCAAAAGAAGGGTCCACATATTCATCGGCGATTACCGGTATTTCGCGATCCATCAAGGGCAGTTTAATTGTCTTGCCCTGAAGATGACGGTAACGCTCATCCTCTGGATTTACCGCCACTGCTGTATCACCAAGCATAGTCTCGGGTCGGGTAGTAGCCACTATTACATAATCATCATTTCCCTTCACAGGGTAGCGCATATAGGTAAGGGTGGAGTTTTCTTCCTCATGCTCTACTTCTATATCCGAAAGAGCAGTCTGGCAACGGGGGCACCAGTTGATCATATAATCGCCTCGATATATCAAGCCCTCCCGGTAAAGGGAGACAAAAACCTCGGTAACCGCCCGCGAACAGCCTTCATCCAGGGTAAATCTTTCCCGAGACCAATCACAGGAAACTCCAAGTTTTTGGAGTTGCTCAGTAATACGTTGATGATAGCTATCTTTCCAATCCCAAACTTTCTCCAGGAAAGCATCGCGTCCCAAGTCATACCGGGATATCCCCTCTTGCTGCAGATGTTCCTCCACTCGAATCTGGGTTGCTATTCCAGCATGATCGGTGCCAGGAAGCCACAAAGCATCTAACTGCTGCATTCTTTTCCAGCGAATTAAAACATCCTGAATAGTATTATCCAAAGCATGTCCCATGTGCAACGAACCAGTTACATTGGGAGGAGGTATTACTATAGTAAATGTTTCCTCCGCAGCATTTTTCCCGGCCCGAAATGAATCTGAATCCAGCCACAACTTGTATATCTTACCTTCAACATCATAAGGGTTGTAGGTAGATGGCAGGTTGCTTGTAGTCATAAATTAGATCACCTCTTCCCACTCTTCTTATTTGTCATTAATAACATTTAATCTCCACAATCTTTTTACCGCGATTATTTTAAGAAATCAATTCTAATCTCCATCTCTTAGTGAACCTTATGAACCCAAGTAGCCATTATAAACCTTTCCTGCAGTCACAGCTCACCTCTTATCTTACTATCTTAGTCTGAGTAGTTACATTTAATATATTATTTACCTGCAGCAAAGTCAACTTTATAAGATTTAACCCTGGTAGGGGCAACCGTAAGTAAAGCAGAAAATTGCGAAGTGCTCCCGGGCTTTGGGATGGTATCTAACAAAACAAGTCAAAAAATCAGGTTATCATCCTGGCATTTTTTTTCTTTAATCGTTAGGATTCGCGTTTTAACCATCTATACCCTTCCAGTTAATAATTTCAACCTCTAATAACTGAACATTTTTCTCCCTGGGAAAATCTTTCGGAAATATTTTAAATATTGTTGACACCTGCAGGGCAGGTTAATATACTATGTAGTATAGTTACTAGAAGAACAAGCAGACATTTTTTCAACAATTTGTATTTTAATTAAAGTAAGGCAATATAATCCGATCGAGGCTGTAAAAGAGCATTATACAAATTAAAACTATTCCTCTACACGCCTCCACAATGACAACTTCAGGGGAAAGGAGGATAATCATTTATGGCCACCGGCATATTGATGAATATGATAGTGCTAATAAGTGCCATCCCGTTATCACTTAATACCGCGCCACCAACTTTTTCTATAAATACGGTGGTTCTTATTGGAGTATTTCTATTAATCTCCTGGATTGTGAGAGTAATCATCTATAAAGATGCAAATAAAAGAAAAGAGCAAAGAGATAATGATGGGAGTTCGGTAGGAGAACAAGAAAATTCACATGAAGAATAAAATTAACTCAAATTTAAACCTTTTCAACCAGATTAATATTCAGTAAAACAACAGAAAAGGAGGAAAAACAAGTGTCAGGATATATAAAAGTTTGGGCTATAATGATTACTAATTTTATTTTTTCAATATCCACTATTACCCTGGTCATAGGCTACGCCTTGATGGCAACTATCGGCCCGGAAGAGCTAAACATAATTCTCATGGAAGCTGCTGCCGGAGTTACAAACGGAGAAGTAATTTTAGAAGGTGTATTAACACAATATGTTTTTACCAATCTTGTATTATTTTCAGGATTTGTTTTCATAATATGCTTGGTATTGCACTTCTTTCTCGAACCTAAACTCAAAGTGCTGATTTTCCCTGGCTCATTGTGTTTTTTAAGCGTGTTTTTCATTCAAGCCGCAGTATTTATTATCAATAGTGTAGTGCCCAGTGATATTCCCATGGTTACACAAGAATTTATTGCCCTTTTCTTTGGCAAGGTAAATCAAGCCAGCTTAATGATGGCCGGGGTTGGAATGCTTTTGTTGATAGTTTCTTGTTTAAATATTTACCAGACCAACAAAAATTCTAAACAAAATTCTTAATGTATTATGCCCTGATGGGTTCCTCTGCGTTGGAGTTCTTTCTCCACGGCCTGCGCGAAAGTCCCTCTAAATTCCTCCCATCGGGGCGCAATCAACCATTCATTGCTGTATACTTCTCCGATAAGGCGTTGTACTACAATATCCGGCCGCAAAACCTCCAGCTGGTCGCATACAATCCTCAAGTAATCATCCCTGCTCAAAATTTCTATTTTGCCTTCGTCATAAAGTTTCTCCAGGGGAGTTCCTTTTATAACCTGAAGTTGATGAAATTTAATTCCTTGCAAGGGAAGCTCGTTTAGATATCTAACGGTCTGAATCATATCTTCATAGCCTTCCCCGGGCAAACCGTTAATGATATGGGTGCATGTATACAAGCCGTATTTATAAGCTTCCCGGACAGCCTTTGCAAAGCACTCAAAATCATGGCCACGGTTTATGAAGCGCAATGTTCTGTCATGGGCCGACTGTACCCCCAATTCCAGCCAGATATGGTAATGAGCAGCATAATCCCCCAGCAGAACCAAAACTTCTTCATCCAGACAATCCGGGCGAGTAGCAACACTAAGGCCAATCACCCCGGGTGTATAAAGAGCCTTTTCGTAAATCTGACGCAGATACGGAACAGGAGCGTAAGTATTGCTGTAGGACTGAAAATAGGCAAGATATTTATGTTGAGGAACAAAATTGCTCTGAGATTTGGATTCGCTTTGAATTCCAGATAATTTACCCGGCCTGCGGTAAGCATTTTTCTGCTCCAATCGGCGCTGGTAATTACTAATTTGCTCTCGCACCGAAATTTGATGAGATGATTCCTCCTGAGCTATAGCAGCAGGGCTGAAACTAGGATTATAACAATAAATACAGCCAGTTTGAGATACCTTGCCATCACGGTTAGGACAGGTAAAACCAGCATCAAGAGGGACTTTATAAACTTTTTCACCAAACTTTTCCCTAAAGAAGCGGCTCAAACGGAAATACCAACCGGCTGAATACAAACAATTCCCTCCTTAATAACTTTTGCAAAATCACCTGGTATTAATCGAAAAATATCAGCCTTCTGTAATTGCTACCATTCCTCGATCACTAAGCTTATCCTTCATTACTGAGCTTAATTACTAAGCTTATTCCTTATCTCCTTTATCTTGCTTATTTGCTCTGGACTTCCTATTTTCCAGGTAAAGGGCAAGAATAGAGATATCTGCCGGGGTGACTCCATCTATGCGAGAAGCTTGTCCCAAGGTTTTGGGCCTAATTTGAGTGAGTTTTTGCCTGGCTTCTATGGATATATTCTCCAGGGCTTCAAAATCAAAGTCAGGAGGAATTTTTTTATCCTCTAATTTTTCTACCTGCCTGATACTGTTTTCCTGTTTAGCCAAATATCCAGCATATTTGATCTGAAGTTCTACTTCCCTGAAGATTTCCTTACGCTCCCTGGATATATCCAGCTCAGCCCCTACTTTTTCAGCCAGGCGAGCCAATTGATCATATTTTATCTCCGGCCTTTTGAGGAGGTCAGCCAGGGTGTGCGGATGAGAAATTGGCGCAGATCCCATAGATTCCAAAACTTCATTGTTGCGAGCAGAGGGGTTAATCCTTATGGAAGCAAGATTTTCTTTGTCTGCTTCAATTGCTTTTTCCTTCTCCAGCAAACTTTCATACCTCTGGGCGGAAATCAATCCCAGCTGATAACCTTTAGGGGTAAGCCGCAGATCAGCATTGTCATGGCGAAGCATTAGACGGTACTCACAACGGGAAGTAAACATGCGATATGGCTCCATGACTCCCTTGGTAACCAGGTCATCAATCAAGACTCCTATATAGGCCTCAGTCCGGTTCAAGGTAAAAAAGGGCTTGCCCTGGCAGGCAAGAGCGGCATTGATACCGGCCATCAACCCCTGGGCAGCAGCCTCCTCATAACCGGTAGTGCCATTGATCTGGCCGGCAAAATAAAGCCCCTTATACTTTTTTGTTTCCAGGGTGGGATTCAATTGGGTGGGTAGAGCAAAATCATACTCAATAGCATAAGCGGGGCGAGTGATAATTGCTTCTTCCAAACCAGGTATCGTCCTCAAAAACTCTACTTGAAGATTTTCCGGCAACCCGGTAGAAATCCCCTGCAGGTACATCTCCTGGGATTCTTCGCTTTCTGGTTCTATAAAAATAGGATGTCCTTGACGATCCGGAAAACGTACCACTTTGTCCTCGATGGAAGGGCAGTAACGCGGTCCTTTTCCTTCAATTAACCCTGAGTAAAGGGGAGCGCTATCTATATTATCATGTATAAGACGGTGGGTTTCGCTGCCGGTTCTGGTCAAATAACAGGGAATCTGTCTGAATTCATAATCAGCAGGAGTGGTGTATGAAAAAGCACCGGCTGCGGCCTCCCCTTCCACCGGTTCCAGCCCTTGAAAATTTATGCTGTGGGAATAAACCCGGGGCGGAGTGCCAGTTTTAAAGCGATCTAATTCAAACCCCAGGTTTAGCAAGTTTTCAGCCAACCCTCTGGCGGGTAACTGGTTACCGGGCCCACCACTGTAGTGTTCATGACCTACAAAAATTTCTGCATCAAGGTAAACTCCGGTAGACAGAATCACTGTTTGGGCGTAGTAAGTTGAACCGTAGCGGGTACGCACCCCACTTACCCGGCCCGCTTCTATAAGTATCTCTTCGGCTGCATTCTCCCGCAATGTAAGGCGGGGTTCACTTTCCAGGATTGCTTTCATTCCCCGCTGGTATGCATTTTTGTCAATTTGGGCTCTCAAAGCTTGTACTGCAGGGCCCTTGCTGGTGTTAAGCCTCCGCATTTGGAGTACATGGCGATCGGCATTTTTACCCATGACTCCTCCCAGGGCATCAATTTCCCTAACCAGATGAGCCTTGCCAGGGCCACCCAGGGAAGGATTACATGCCATTAAGGCGGGGTGATCAAGATTCAAATTTAATAGCAATGTTTCACACCCCATGCGGGCAGCAGCTACTGCTGCTTCACAACCAGCATGTCCAGCTCCTATTACAATCACGTCATACTGAAATCCCTTTTGGGCCTCAGTTTTTCCTGACATTTCATACTCTCCTCGGAAAAAAATAATCGACGCAGGTACATGTTATGAAGAAATATTAACAAATTTAGCAGTCCGGGTCAATTGAATCAGGCGTCATGACGGTTTTGAGGGAGAACATCGGGAATTTTCATGGCTGTGGGCATTTTGCGACCGCTGCCGAAAGCACGGGTGGTAACGCGCAAACCGGGAGCGGCCTGGGCTCGTTTGTATTCGGAGCGATTTACTTTATTAATCACATCTTTTACAGTTTCAATATCAAAGCCCATTTCCACTATTTCATCCATGTATTTGTTTTCCTCAATGTAGTAATAAAGGATTTGATCCAGGGTTTCATATGGAGGCAGGGAATCCTGGTCCTTTTGATCAGGGCGCAGTTCTGCCGACGGCGCTTTATTTATTATATTCTCAGGAATAACCTCGCGCCCTTCTTTCCAATTGATATAAGAAGACAGGCGGTAAACCATTGTCTTGGGCAAGTCAGCCAGAATAGCCAGGCCACCGCACATATCGCCGTAAAGAGTGCAATATCCTACTGCTAGTTCCGATTTGTTTCCAGTAGGCAATATCATCCACCCTTCCCGGTTAGAAATAAACATCATAATATTGCCTCTTATACGGGCCTGCAAGTTCTCTTCTGCTAGATCGAGAATGGGTTGACCACTATCATTAAGCAATTTGATAAACTCATTATGGGGATTTTCAATGGAAATCAAACGAGTTTCAATCCCCAGGTTTTGGGCCAATAACTTGGAATCCTGCACACTATGATCTGAGGAATAGCGAGAAGGCATCATCACTCCCAAAGCGTTTGCGGGCCCAAGCACTTCGCAGGCAATAGCCAGCACCAGGGCTGAGTCAATTCCACCGCTTAAGCCCACAGCCACTTTGCTAAATCCAACTTTGTCCAGATAATCCTTTAATCCTAATTTTAAAGCAGAAAGCACCCATCCCATATCCTCCCGAAAATCAACTTTGGCATCTGGAGGCGGAGATTCCACATGGCGGGGAGGATTGCTCTCAGGAAGCACCTCCCCCGGCAACTCCCTACTGAAAGCAGTTTTTTGGTATTTGCCATCTTCTAAAAGCGCTAATTCTTCAGCAAAAGGTTTCGCCCGGTAAATCAACTCTCCTCCCGGTGAATACACCATGCTACTTCCATCAAAAATAAGCTCGTCATTGCCACCTACCTGATTAACATAAATAATCTCCGCATTATACTTTTGGGCCAGAGCAGAAAGCATGTCCGCCCTCATGGTGGCTTTACCAAAGTGGTAGGGAGAGGCTGAAATATTAATCAAAGCTTCAGCGCCTTGCTCAAAGAGGCTGGCGACTGGATCCTGAGGATATTTGGCTTCTAAAAAATAATCTTTATCATTCCATATATCTTCACATACGGTAATGGCTATTTTTTTCCCTCCGATTTCCGCCAGGGCAAGCTCAGATGCCTTATTAAAATACCGGCTTTCATCAAATACATCGTATTGAGGCAAAAGAGTTTTCAAGTGAGTGGAAACCACCTGGCCTTCCTGTAAAAATAGAGCAGCATTGTACAATCCTTTTCCGGAGTCTTCTTTCCTATTTTCTAGGCCTTCTTCTCTCCAGGGAGTCCCCAGCACCACGCTCACATCTTTAACGGCAGGAAGTATATCCTGATAAACAGCCTCCATAGCCATATTTACAAATGAATCATAAAGAAGCAAATCCCGGGGAGGATAACCGGTAAGCGACATTTCCGGAAAAACCACTAACTGGGCACCTTCCTGTTTTGAAATCTCTATTTTCTCTTTAATCTTAAAGGCATTGCCATTAAGATCACCCACAACAGGATTCAGTTGAGCTAAAGCAATTTTCAATTCCATCCTCCTTTACCATTAAAAAACCTGCTTTGCCATTAAAAAACCTGAGCCAAAACATTTCACCTTTAGGAAATGGGATTTCCCGCTAAATCTGTCGTCCTGACTATAAAAACTCCAATGGCACTTTAGCGGGGAACCATCTTCATCACGCCTCCTGTGCAGGCGGCGGCACAGGTGCCACAACCACCGCAAAGGGAAAGATCCACTGTAAATTCGGTTCCCTCCCGGGAGAGTGCTCCCCGGGGGCAGGCTTCTACACAACTATCACACTGCACACATATTCCACAATGCAGACAGCGATCGTATTCTTCTTCAACATCAATATCCTCTGCAGATACAGGAGCAGCCTTTAACGGCAAAAGATGGGTATTCCCCATGGGCTCCTTTTGTTCGGGAGTGTAAGTTTTCCCCTGCAGAAGAGCGTCTATTTCCAGGGCGCAGTGGCGGCCCTGGCCTACATTATGGGTAACCAGCCCCAGCTGCCGCACATCCCCCACCACTGACAACCGGGGGTGAGTGGTACGAAAACCAGCACTCTTTTCATCATTCCCCAAAAACCCGGCACGGTTGCATTCTTCCTGTACTTCTTCCGGTAGGAAATCCAGCACAGGCCGCTCATTGATAAACACCAGCACGCTATCTGCAGGAATAAATTCCATGGTTCCCTCTTGGTGATTTACGTATATCCCTTCCGGATTAGCCTCTTTGACAAATAAGGGATAGCGAAATACAACCCCCATCTCCTCCAGTTTGCGGCGTTCTTCCGGGGTTGCGGAAGGCTTTTTAATGTCAATAACGGTAATATTACCGGGATCTACCCCCAGTTCTATAGCAGCCTCTATACCATCAACTGCAGCATCACCACCGCCAATAACTACCACTTTTTCCCCCAGCTGAATATTGCCGCTACTTCCCTCTTCTATGCAGCGATTATATTCTTTAAGAAAGTCGATGCCGGCCCAAAGCTGCTCCTTCCCTGGTATCGGCGGCAACATGGGGCTGTGCGCTCCCACCGCCACCACTGTATAATCATACTTTTCCAATATACTCTGCATTAACCCGGCGTCTACCCGGGTATTTAATACAAATTCTACGCCCAACTCCTGAATCCTGTTAAGATCGTGCTCCAGATCTTCTAAAGGCAATCTGGTGCGGGAGATAACCTGATACATCTTACCGCCGGGATGCTGATTTTCATCATAAACGGTAACTTTATAACCCTGCAGGGCCAACTGATAAGCAGTGCTCAGGCCGGCAGGGCCGCCGCCGATTACCGCTATCTTTTCCGGGTGATCAGCCTTAGGCTCTATTTTGATATCACTTTTATAACGCCGGGCCAATTCGGCAGTGCGCACAGGAAAGTCCACACCGGCCCTTGTGCAAGATTCCATGCAAAGATGGGGACATATAAAACCGCAACAGCTATAACGGAAAGGAGTAACTTCATCCAGCAAACTCAAGGCATCTTCCACTTCTCCGTGGCGCAGGTGTCGCAAAAACCGACCTGTAGGCACTCCAGCAGGGCAATAGCCTTCACAGGGAGAAATACCTTCGCTCAACTCCGGTTTATATCCGGTGTTCACCGGATAGGCCGGATAATAAAACTGGGCAAAGGGGCGGCTACCCTGAGGGACTATTTTCATTAACTGTCGATCCAGTAGAGGAGCAGCTTTTAGGTCATAATATTGACAAAACTCTTCCACCAGGGAATGTACATTTTTCAGGTCATCCTGCTCAGGCTCTACAACCTGAGCACCAATGCCTATAAGGTAAGAAGGAATATCATAGCCAAAAATATAAATTTCTCCACCATGAATACCGGTAGCCAAAGTTCCCTCGGAATTTCCAGCCACCAGCTCAGATGCCTGATTACGGTTTAAAAGAATCAGAGTTCCGCCGGCCATATATTCACCCAGGTAATCACCGGCAGTCCCACCTATAACTACCACCGGCTTGCGATCCCCATATTCTTTCATGTGGATACCCACACGGTATCCCACATCGTCGCGCACAAAAAGTTTTCCGCCGCGCATTCCGTAAGCCATAGCGTCACCGCCCAGGCCGTGTACTATTATTTTTCCACTATCCATGGTATTGGCTACGGCATTCTGGCCATGACCGAACACTTCCATAGTAACACCGCTCATATTAAAACCCAAATCCTCACCGGGGACCCCGTGTAATTGCAAATAAACATCGGGAGCGTTCAGTCCGGAGCCGAGGTAGCGCTGACCACGAACTCCTGTAACCTTAATATTCTTCTCTCCCCGGCAGACCAGTTCTCTAATTTTTTCATTTAATTCCCGGTAATAAATACCCCGGGCATCTATGGTTACCGGCGTAGCTTCTTTACCACTTGGAAAACCGGACACCGGCCCAGTTACCTGATTGGAGCCTGCATTATAGCTATTCACCTGCATGCTCGACTCCGAGGATTGATAGTTCGCGGTCATTTAAACCCACCCCCCTTAGCAATAATCTGTTACCGCGAAAAGAACCTATATCATAAATACCGTTTAAGCCCATAATTTCCTGCATCTCGTGATACCATCCATTAATAAGATTACCGATCCTCTCTTCTGCCCAATCGGGATCCAACCGTTGCCGCAAAACCGGATCGTTGGTGGTGATTCCCCAGGGACATTTACCACTATTGCAGCGCTGGCAGGCGTGACATCCGCAGGCCAACAAACATACCGTCCCTATAGCCACCGCATCGGCTCCCAAAGCTATGGCCTTCATAACATCGGCACTGTTACGGGTACCCCCGGCTACTACTACCGAAGCCCAATGCCTTATTTTCTCCTCCCGCAGGCGCTGATCCACCGCAGCCAGAGCCAACTCGATGGGAATACCCACATGATCCCGCACTATAGCCGGTGTAGCTCCAGAGCCACCGCGATAACCATCCAAGTAAACCATATCCGCTCCGGCCCGCACTATACCGCTGGCAATGGCAGCCACATTATGCACCGCCGCAATTTTAACGCAAACAGGCTTATAGCCGCTGGCTTCTTTAATAGCATAAATGAGCAGGCGCAAATCTTCAATGGAATATATATCATGCTGAGGCGCCGGCGATATGGCATCACTTTGCAGGGGAATCATCCGAGTTTCAGAAATTCCCTCCAAAACCTTCTCTCCGGGAAGATGCCCGCCAATACCGGGCTTGGCTCCCTGGCCCATCTTAATCTGATAAGCCCGCCCCACCTGCAGATATTCGGGGCTAACCCCAAAACGCCCGGAAGCTACCTGCAGCACCACATGGTCGGAGTAAGGATACATATCACGGTGCAACCCCCCTTCACCGGAATACCAGAGCAACCCCTTTTTACTGGCTACTCGCGCCATAGCTTTCTGAAAGTTAAGATTAATACTTCCATAAGACATGGGGGCAAACACCAGAGGCATATTCAAGCGAATTAAGGAATTACTGAGCTCCCGGGGATCTTCTATCTCCTGTATTGATTCACGCTTGCGACCTAAATAAGTTCGCAGCTCCATAGGTTCCCGCTGAGGATCTATGGAAGGATTGGTCACCTGACAGGCGTTAAACAAAAGGTGATCCCAATATTTTTTCTGATCCGTCTCCGCTCCCATTCCGGTCAGAGCCACCGACCCGGAAGCAGCTTGCAACTGCACACGGTGCATATCAGCACTTTTCCAAACCCCATGGGCTCTAGCCGCTATAGGTTTTTCCTCGATAGTGATTGCTTGCTGAGGACAAGTATACTCGCAGCGGTGACAGGCTCCACAGGCCCGTCCATTGGCCACCGGGATAGTTTTTCCTCCGCGAGGTTCCATACGAATCTCGTTAAAAGAACATTGCTCCGCACACACCCCACACCCATCACATAACTCCAGACTAAAAGCGGGGCGATAACTAGAACGTAGCCCCGGCGAAGTAATAGGAAGGGACACCTCTTTTTCGCTCATTCGTTCTGTTTTTATTTCTGGTTCAGCCAACTTATAACCCCCTATCTACATGCCGGGTAAAAGATACCCGGACACCATATAATTTATGATAATGAAATTTTATAATTATTCAGGCTTTGTAGAAAAAAATTAACACACCCCCACCCCATCCCTTGAGGAGGAGGGAGAAAAATGATTAACTATTTAGGGATCCTACTTCCAATCTGGACTCGTCTCCTTCATAAACCACGATGCAAGGCTGTCCGGCACGGGGAGTATAAACATTTTCGCAGTTTTCTTCCATCTCGTAGAGAGATGCAATTTCACTGGAAAAATAGTTATAGCCTTCCGTTTCCCCCACTGTCATAGGCCTTAATTTGGTATTATCGGTAATGGAAAACATGCCTTCATCAAAACCGGCCAAGATAGCAAACGGTCCATTGAGCATGGCCGATTCGTAAATAACTTTCAAAGCTACCTGTCGACTCCGCATCTTTTCATCTTCTATGCGATCCGTAGTGGACCAATAGGGAGGAGCCAACACCAAGGTAGAATCATAAATGGAGAGGCCATGCTTTCTGATCAGCCAATCCAGCAAATAGGCCACTACCTCACTGTCAGTTTTCATATTGCAGCTATAACCATAAGTTTCCAGGTAACGCTTGTTGATCCCGTATGAAGAAATTTCACCATTATGCACTATGGACCACCCCAGCAGGTTAAAAGGATGCGCTCCACCCCACCACCCCGGGGTATTGGTAGGAAAGCGGTTATGAGCTAACCAGGCATAACCTTCGTATTCATCCAGGCGGAAGAAATCATATATATCTTCGGGAGTTCCCACCCCTTTAAAAACACCTAGGTTTTTACCGCTGGAGCTCACGTAAGCCCCTTCAATACCCACATTGATCTGCATTACTTTCTCGATGGTAAAATCATCTTCATTAAAATTTGCTCCGGATGCGGAAGCAGTAGAACCATTCGGGGCGGGCTCCACAAAAAATCTTTGTAAGACGGGATGATCATCAATAACTTTATCTTGCACCGGTATATCTTCCACCTGATGCAAATAAAAGTGTTGGCGGAGAAAACTACTTACTTCTTCCATCACCGAGTTGTTTATGGCCATAACGTGCAAAGCATACAATTCCTTATACTGAGGATATATCCCGTAAGCTGCATAGCCTGCTCCCAGGCCATTACCACGTTCGGTTTGTAAAACTATACTTCTTTTAATCCGGGCTCCGTTTTCCCGCACCTTTCTTCTGCTAATCAAACCAGATATGCCACACAACCCTAACACCACCTTACATTATATTTATGCCTGCTTTTTACTCTTAAGCTTAACTGTAAAAAGTTTAGAAGATCTATTATGTATAGCTTGACCAAAAAACTTTATTTATGTGATATATTATTCCATAATGCAACATAACAGCTTTCCAAACCATTATCTTCCTTTAATCACCGGCATATTTCTCACACCATAAAAAACCCAACACCCTGAATTTATTGCGAAGAAAGCTCTTTGTTTTATAATATCATTTTATAATGAAAGATGGAGCAAGTCAAGACAAAAATAGAATTGCTTTTCATAATGCGAAATAATGATACCATAACCCTCCCTTCCTTCCATTTACTGTAAACTCTTGCTTTGTTTTTTTGCAGAGTGGAATGGGTTTTTAAAACTTTTCTTGTTAAAATAGCAATTCCTCCTTGTAATTTTTTTTAGTTTGAGTATAATGGTGTAGGGTTAAGGTATAGAAATTTATTATGCAAAACAAGTTGTAGTAAAACACCCAATACACCCCAAATTATTAACAAATAACAATCCAGACAACATAGGAGAGATTCTACCGTTGGAAGCTTTATTGTTACTGGAAGATGGTTTTACGCTAAAAGGAAAAGCATTCGCCGGCAAGGGAAAAGTTTGTGGGGAGGTAGTCTTTAATACCGCAATGGCCGGTTATCAAGAATCCGTAACCGATCCCTCCTACCACGGCCAAATCCTTACTTTCACTTACCCTCATATTGGCAACTACGGTTGCAACCCTTATGACAATGAATCAGAATTTCCCCAAGTAAAAGGGGTGTTGGTCAAACGCCACTGCTGGCACCCTGACCACATTCTATCCCGGGAAAGCCTGGGGAATTATCTTGAGCGTCATGGCATTATTGGTTTGGAAGGAATCGACACTCGAACACTTACTCTCCACCTGCGGGAATTTGGAGCTATGAAGGGCATTATATCGACCGGCAATCATAGCCTGGAAGAGTTAAAAGAAGAATTGGAACAATTCCCTTCCATTGAAGGAAAAGACCTGGCCAAAAACGTAACTACCAGCAAACCTTACTACTGGAGTAGTTCTTCTACCGGTCCTGTTACGGAACTTTCGCCGCAAGAAACAAACTCTGATCTAAAGCACGTGGTTGTAATCGATCTGGGTGTAAAATACAGCATTCTAAATGCGCTGGTCGAGAGGGGAGCCAGAGTCACTGTGGTTCCGGCCAATACTTCTGCCAGCGAAATCAAGTCCTTAGAACCTGACGGAATTCTTTTTTCCAACGGACCCGGTGACCCAGCACCCCTAGATTATCTCCAACCCACGGTAAAATCACTCTTAGAATGGCGCCCAATTATGGGTATCTGTTTGGGACACCAGGTTATTGGCCGATCGCTGGGAATGGATACTTTCAAGCTAACTTTTGGACACCGTGGTGCTAACCATCCTGTAAAAGACTTGCATTCCGGGCGGGTGCTCATCACCGTTCAGAATCACGGATTTAACCTGGCTTATGACAAAGATTTGCCGGAAGGAACTAATGTCACACACATGAACCTAAACGATAACACCTTGGAAGGCATAGAAAACCCTAACTGGGGATTTTTTTCAGTGCAATTTCATCCCGAAGCCGGGCCCGGACCTCATGATTGCCAAAATTTATTCGATAAATTTATGGAGATGTTATAAATGCCCAAACGTAATGATTTAAACAAAATTCTTATAATAGGCTCAGGGCCGATAATCATAGGACAAGCCTGTGAATTTGATTACTCAGGAACTCAGGCATGCCGGGCTTTGCTGGAAGAAGGTTACGAAGTTGTCCTTATCAACAGTAACCCGGCTACCATAATGACCGACCCGGATATGGCCCACCGGACATATGTAGAACCTCTAACCCCGGAAGCAGTAGCCAAAATTATAGCCCGCGAGCAACCCGATGCATTATTGCCCTCCCTGGGTGGACAAACGGGGCTAAACATTGCCGTAGAACTTTTCCGTAGTGGCACTCTAGAAGAATGGAACGTAGAACTCATAGGTGTCAACGTGAATACTATCAACGTAGCCGAGGACCGGGAACTTTTTAAAGATGCCATGGAAGAAGCTGGACTGGACGTTATTCAAAGCGTTTATATTAACAGCGTAAACGAAGCTGAAAAATTCGCCGCGGAAACCGGTTACCCCCTGGTAATTAGGCCTTCATATACTCTGGGCGGCACCGGAGGCGGGATTGCCTATAACTTGCAAGAACTCCGGGAAAAAGTTGCTTACGGCTTGAAGGTAAGCCCTGCTTCCCAGGTGTTGGTGGAAGAAGGAGTTTTGGGATGGAAAGAAATTGAGATGGAGGTTATGCGAGATCATGGCGGCAACACTGTAATTATTTGTTCCATCGAAAATGTGGATCCTATGGGAGTTCACACCGGCGAGAGCATTACTGTGGCTCCGGTTCAAACTCTTACCAATAAGGAATACCAAATTATACGAGACGCATCCATCGTTGCTTTGAGAAAACTGGGCATCACCACTGGCGGGTGCAATATCCAATTTGCCCTGGACCCCTATAGTGAGCGGGTAGTAGTCATTGAAATGAACCCAAGGGTTTCGCGTTCATCAGCACTGGCTTCCAAGGCCACCGGTTACCCCATAGCCAAAATTGCCGCCAAACTATCCGTGGGTTACACCATGGACGAATTGCCCAACGACATTACCCAAAAAACTCCTGCTTCCTTTGAACCCACCATTGATTACTGCGTGGTAAAAATCCCCAGGTGGGACTTTGAAAAATTCCCGGAAGCTGACCGCACCCTGACTACCCAGATGAAATCCGTAGGGGAAGTTATGAGCATCGGACGCACCTATAAAGAAGCTCTTCAAAAAGCCCTTCGCTCGCTGGAGCAAGATTATCACGGGTTGGAAAACGATATAGTTAAAAATGCAAATACCCAGGAATTAGAGCGATATATGTCCATCCCCCAGCCAGAGCGCATTTTCTATATTGCAGAAGCTTACCGCCAAAATTACAACGGCGAAGAAATATACGAAAAAACTAAAATCAACAGGTGGTTTTTAGACCAGCTGGAAGAACTCATTGCCGAAGAAAAATCGCTGGCAAAAACTAATTCTGAAGATCTGACCCCGGAAATTTTACAATCAGCTAAAGAAAATGGTTTTTCAGATCGAAGGCTAGCAATTTTAACAGGTACAGAGGAAGAGACTATAAGACAAAAACGAAAGTCAGCCGGGATAATCCCTGCCTACCGCTGTGTAGACACATGCGCCGGGGAGTTCGAAGCATATACACCTTACTTTTACTCAACTTATGAACAGCACAGCGAGGTTCCCGAATTCTCTTCTCGTCCTCGAGTCATGATTTTGGGCAGTGGCCCCAATCGGATAGGCCAGGGAGTAGAATTTGATTACTGCTGTGTGCAAGCTGCCTTTGCCCTCCAAAGTGAAGGTTATGAGGTAATCATGGTCAATTGCAACCCGGAAACTGTTAGTACCGACTATGATATTTCCCACCGGCTCTATTTTGAACCTTTAACCCTGGAAGATGTACTCAATATTTATGAAATAGAACAGCCGGAAGGAGTAATTTTACAGTTTGGAGGACAAACTCCACTTAAATTAGCCTTACCCCTTATGGAAAGGGGTGTAAAAATCTGGGGAACTTCACCTGCAGATATAAACCGCGCTGAAAATCGACGCGAGTTTGCTGAAGTAGTGGAAAAGTTAGATCTTATCGAACCACCCCATGGCACCGCTGTCAATGAAAAAGAAGCTTTGAGAGAAGCAAATGGGCTTGGTTTCCCAGTGCTGGCCCGGCCCTCTTACGTGCTGGGTGGGAAATCCATGCAAATCGTATACGATGAGAAAAGTCTCAGTGAATATATACGCAACAATGCTGAAGTTTCACCATACACACCACTTCTTCTGGATAAATTTCTGGAAGGAGCCATTGAGATAGATGTAGATGCAGTTTGTGACGGTTCTGATGTTTATATAGGCGGCATCATGGAGCACGTGGAGCACGCCGGTATCCATTCCGGCGACAGTTCCTGTGTAATTCCAACATTCAGCCTTACTGAAGCACAAAAAGAAGAAATACGTCGTCAAACATACCAGTTGGCTCACGAGTTGAACGTGGTAGGGCTCTGCAATATCCAGTTTGCCTTGAGAGGTGATAAAGTATACCTTATAGAAGCCAACCCGCGTGCTTCTCGCACAGTACCATTTGTAGGCAAAACCACAGGATTACCGCTTGCTCAAATCGCCACCAGGGCTATGGCCGGAAAAAAACTGCGTGAAATGGGATTGACTGGAGAAATAACTCCAAAGCATGTGGCTGTAAAAGAAGCCGTATTTCCTTTTGCCCGCTTCCCGGAAGTTGATATAATCCTGGGCCCTGAAATGCGTTCTACCGGTGAAGTAATGGGAATAGATGATGACTTTGGGATGGCTTTTGCCAAGTCCCAACTTTCGGCTGGAACTTCTCTGCCATTAACAGGGAAAGTATTTATTACCGTTGCTAATCGTGATAAAGGCGATGCCATTAAGCTGGCCCGCGAATTTTCCAGATTGGGCTTTCAGATAATAGCTACCGCTGGAACTGCTGCTGCTTTGCGTACCGAAGAAATAGAAGTGGAAGAGGTAAACAAGTTACAAGAAGGGCGTCCCCACATCGTAGACTACATTGAAAGCGACGAAGTAGAATTGATTATAAATACACCTTCAGGGACTGGTGCCCAGAGCGACGAAGTAAAAATGCGCCAGAAAGCTCTGGCGCAAGGAGTTTCTATCATTACTACCATCCGGGCAGCATGGACTGCTCTCCGTGGAATCGAAATACTCCAGCAAAAAGGAATGGAAGTCATGAGCCTGCAAGAGTACCAACAAAACAGTGTGCTTGATTAATAACAAATAATATTAATCAAAATCCTAACTATAAACTATTCGTAATATATGAACTGTCTTCACTTTCCTCTTCATTTACAACTTGCTTAACCACTACGTCTAGCCTTTCAGTAAGATCTATTTCGTACGGATTGGAAATAGGTGTCAACTGCTCACCTTCATAAAATACACGAACTTTAGGCCGGAATGGATAGCCTGCCGTATTGCCTATTACCAGCCCGCTTTGCTCGTTACTAAGCATCACATGAGTTCCCACCGGGTAAGCTGCCACAAATTTATAAAACTCCTGAATTAACCGTGCATTTAATCCCTCATTGCTCATAGTAGAGAGGATTTGTAAAGCTTTATCCGGTGAATATGCCTGGCGATAAGGGCGGTGCGAAATCAGAGCATCATAAACGTCAGCCACAGCCACGATTTGAGCAAAAAGATTTATATTATCCTCTTTCAGCCCGCGAGGATACCCATTGCCATTGAGCCGCTCATGATGCTGCAAAATAATATCGGCCGTATTATCAGAAAACATGTTTGTTTTTTTAAATATACGGTATCCATGTACCGGATGTTTTTTTACAATTTCAAGTTCGTCGTTAGTTAAAGGCCCAGGCTTATTCAATATGAAATTGGGGATTTTAATAGTGCCAATATCAAAAAGTAACAATCCCGGCGTATTTCTTTTAATCAAGCTCAGGGGCAGTTCCATCTTAATAGCCGTAATTATGGAAAAAACAGCCACACTAAGGCTGTGATCAAAATGATAATTATTGGTAGACTTTATTTCCACCAGATTTAATACCAGTTCTTTATTTTCAAGAATATCTTCAATTATATTATCTATGGTTTGGGTTATTTTCTTTTCTAATTTGACCACATTTTTTAAACTTTCTTTGCCCTGAGCCGTTTCTTTAAAAACATTCTTTAAAAGATTGCGCGTTTCCAGCTTGGTTTTTTCCGCTATTACATCTTCTTGATCCACATCTTCCAATCTTTCATCTTTCACATAAACACTGCTCACATCCATTTGAACAAGGTTTCTGATGTACTGGGGTTTTAATTTTACTCCCTCGTTTAAAATAACCTGGCCTTCTACTCCATAAACTGGGCGAGCCAGTTCCATCCCTGGTTTGACGTCTTTTACCGAAACTTTTCTCATATGTTGCTACCTCCAATTTAAAGGGTGGATGGATTAAAATAGTTTAATAATATGATAGCATAACAAGCAATTCCATACAACGCAAAATCATAGAATATTCTAAACCTTGCGTCCTTGATCGCCATATATCGTGTCAATTCGACTTTACGGAAATCCAGCCAAATTAATTTTTTTTTTAAGATACATTTTGCCAAAACGATAATTTTTTTTCCCTATAATCACTGAATGTAACAAAAAAAATACACCTGTGTAATATTTCTGTAATATTCTCCATTTATAATAAGAAGTGAGTTGACCCCCTCTTTTTTTAATATATTTATTAGCTTGCAGCGCGATTAATCAAATCGCGCTTTTTTTTTGCATAATTTTCCTGGGCACCGCACATTCACAATCTTTCGCTGTAGTGATAGTTTGTTGCATTAAGTAGTATTTTGTAAACAAATTAGCAATGTCAACCGGTTAGGAAAAAACAGTTTACAATCTAACTTGTTAAAGGTATAATCCTAAGCGGTGATTCTAATGCAAAACGCTCGTTATCAAATACTGTCACTACTTCAAAAACAAAAACAAAATGACTATATTTCCGGAGAATACATCAGTGAAAAATTAAAATTGACTCGCGCAGCAGTATGGAAGCATATGCAAGCTTTGCGTCATGAGGGATACGAAATAGAAGCCTTGCCTAACCGTGGTTATAGACTGATATCTATTCCCGATCTTTTAACTCCGGAAGCCTTAGATCATATTTTGAACACTCAATTAGTGGGAAAGAAAATTTATTATTATACATCCCTGGATTCCACCAACTATGAAGCCCATCGTCTTGCCTCCCGGAAGACAGAAGAAGGCACAGTAATCTTTGCCGAAGAACAAACAAGCGGCAGAGGAAGAAGGAACAGAGTATGGCACTCTCCCCCCGGCCAGGGCATATGGATGTCCATACTTTTTTACCCTACAGCCCACTTGCCCTCAGCAATGTCCAGTTTTACAGCTGCAGCAGCAACTATGGTTACTACCGCTTTGAGGCAAGAAACTTCTTTACCAGTGACAATAAAATGGCCCAACGACCTCATGCTCCACAATAAAAAAATTGGTGGGATTTTAAGCGAGATTAAAATGGAACCGGAAGCTGTCCATTATATTATTCTTGGCATTGGCATAAATGTTAATCAACATAAAAATGATTTCCCAAAGGAACTAAAATCTATAGCCACTTCCCTCCATACTGAAAGCGGAATTAAATTTAAGCGGCAATACTTATGTGCTTCAATCTTAAAGCACATTGATCGTGGCTACCCTCTTTTCCTTGAAAAAGGATTCTATCCATTCAAGCAAAACTGGAAAGAATACAATATGACTCTGGGAAATTACGTAACTATTAATTTAGGAAATGAATACACTGAGGGTTATGCTTCTGACATTGATGATAATGGATCTTTAATTGTTACCGATACAAAACAGGTAGAACGTCGCTTCAGTTACGGAGAAATTGAACACTTACGAACCTTCCAGGAATAAATTCCAGTCAAAGGGAGAGTGAACGATTATTTCCTTTACCATCCAACAACTAACCAGAATTGCTCTTTTCACAGCAATGATAGCTATTCTGGCCCAGATTTCCATCCCTATTCCTTTTTCTCCGGTGCCTTTCACCGGGCAAGTATTGGGAGTTTTTTTGGCTGGCACCCTTCTGGGAGGTAAAGCGGGGTTTATAAGCGTTCTTATTTACATCATTCTGGGGGTGGCTGGCCTGCCAGTTTTCTCTATGGGCAGAGGAGGACTACAGGTAATCCTGGGCCATACAGGCGGTTATCTGCTGGGCCTGCTGCCAGGCACATACCTCCTGGGCAAGTTAAGCGAAAGGGAAAACAAAAATAAAGTCGCCTGGCAAAAAATTTTTGGTATGGGAATATGCCTAATCTGGGTATACGCCCTCGGTGCGCTCCAACTTGCTTACATTATGAACTATGAGTTGTGGCAAGCCCTGGTAGCAGGTGTTATACCCTACATTCCACTGGACATTGCCAAGATGGGAATTGCCTACATTCTAATCAAAAAGATCAAACATGTTGAAGGACAAGGGTGGGCTAAAACTTAAATTAAAAACCTGTATAAGAAATTACCTTATAATTGATAGATCTATCTGTTACTATTTCCGGAAGCTATTATAGCAGCACCCAGAGCCCCAACAATTTGTGGGTTTTGAGGAATTTTAATGTTAACTCCCAGCCTTTCTTTAAGACACTCAACCACTCCACCATTGCGAGCAACTCCGCCAGTCATAATTAATTCTTCTTCCATACCAACACGGTTAACCATCCCTACTGTTCTTTCGGCAATGGAATCATGGATTCCTCTGATAATATCTTCCCTTGGCTCACCGGTAGCTATGAGTGAAACTACTTCTGACTCTGCAAAAACAGTACACATACTGCTAATTGGCACAGAACGAGAAGCCCTGCCACTAAAATCCGCCAACTCTTCCAGTTCAACTTCCAGGGCATGAGCCATTACCTCCAGAAAACGACCGGTTCCAGCTGCACATTTTTCATTCATTACAAAATCTACTACATTACCTTTAGAATCCAGACTAATAACTTTACTATCCTGACCTCCAATATCAATAACAGTGCGTGTGCCAGGATAAAGAAAGTAAGCCCCTTTGCCATGGCAGGTGATTTCTGTTACCTTCTTATGAGCTGAGGGAGCACTTACCCTACCATATCCTGTTGCCACTATATATTCCAATTGATCTACACTGGTGCCGGCTTTGCTGGAAGCCTCCGCTAAAGCTTTCTCGGCAGCAGCTTTACTATTTGCGCCGGTGGCCGATATCACCTCGGCTAGTACTTGTTCCCCTTCCAAAACTACTACTTCTGTGCTTATAGAACCTATGTCTACTCCTGCTACTGGCAAAATCTCGCCCCCTAGAATTTAAATTATATTCAAAAATAAACAAACCGGATGCATATTTCCCAATTATTGATGTTTTAAGAACTTACCAGACGATCTATAAATTCCGTGACTTCTTCCAATCCAATTTTATTCTGTGCCGAAAAAGGGTAAATTTTATAGTCACCGGGCAGATCCAATTCCTTTTCCATCTTTTTAACCCTATCTAAATGACGCCCTTTGGCTATCTTATCAGCCTTAGTAGCAACAGTTATAAAAGGAAAACCCAGGTTTAGCAACCAATCACTCATAAGCCTGTCATCCTCAGTTGGAGAATGACGAATATCTACAATGTGAACCATTCCCTTTAGTTGAGGCCGTTCAAACAAGTAAGTTTCTATTAGCTCCCCCCATGAATTGCGCATGGCCTTGGAAACCCGTGCATATCCATATCCCGGCAAGTCAACCAGGTAAAAAGAATCGTTTACCAAGTAAAAAAAGAGCGCCCTGGTCTTACCGGGCGTAGAGCTTGTTTTGGCCAGGTTTTTTCTACCCAAATAAGCATTAATCAAAGATGACTTCCCCACATTGGACCTGCCTAAAAAAGCCACTTCAGGGAGATCTTCTCCGGGAAAATCTTTAGGCTTACTGGCTTTTTGAGCCAAATAACATTTGCGAATTTTCATCTTTATATCTGTCTTGAAGACAAGAAGAGAATACCTTGCATCATCTACATAATATTTTAAATGTGGCTATTTCTATATGCTTGCAATCGACCAAATTCTGCAAAACCTTAATGCCGGTAAGCAGAATCTTCCTGGTTAAGTGAAGTGGATATTTCTTCTTCCTGTCCCACCATTTCTCCTTCCATATGGTCTTCCTGTTTTTCTCTATTTAATAAAACCTTGTTAATTACCTCATCCATGTGCTCCACAGTTATGCATTCAATCTTTCGACGGACGTGGGAAGGCACCTCACTAAGATCCTTATTATTATCAGCAGGTAAGATCACCTTTTTAATTCCTGCCCGATGCGCCGCCAGTATCTTTTCTTTAATTCCGCCTACAGGAAGAACCCTGCCGCGGAGAGTTACTTCCCCGGTTAAGGCATAGTCCTTGCTTACCGGGCGACGTGTCAAGGCAGAAACCATAGCGATAACCATTGCCACACCTGCCGAAGGCCCATCCTTGGGAATGGCCCCCTCGGGTATATGCACGTGCATATCGAACTTTTCATAGAAATCCTCATCAATTTTTAAAGACTCTGTTCGGGAACGAATAAAACTAAGGGCTGCTTGAGCAGATTCCTGCATCACATCACCCAGTTTGCCAGTCAAATTTAGCTTACCCTTACCTTTCATAAGAGTAGCTTCTACGGAAAGAATATCTCCTCCAGCTTCAGTCCAGGCCAGCCCTGTAGCCACTCCCAACTGGTGTTCTTTTTCCGCTACTCCAAATCTATACTTGGGTACACCCAAAAACTTTTGTAAATTTTGTTTGGTGACCCTTTGATAATAAGACTCATCCTTAACCACTTCGCGGGCAACTTTACGGCATACAGCGGAAAGGTTCCTTTCCAGGTTCCTTACCCCTGCTTCCCTGGTATATTCCCTAATAATATTGCGCAAAGCACCTTCTGAAATGCTTATATTATCTTCCGTAAGGCCATTCTCCTTCAGTTGTTTTGGAATCAGATGACGGCGGGCGATTTCTACCTTCTCCTCCTCCGTATAGCCCGGAATATTAATAATTTCGAGACGATCAAGCAATGTCTGCGGAATGTTAAATTTAAGATTTGCCGTGGTAAAAAACAACACCCTGGAAAGATCGTAAGGTATTTCAATAAAGTGATCGCTGTAAATAGTATTTTGCTCTGGATCCAGAACTTCCAGCAAAGCAGATGAAGGATCTCCTCTAAAGTCCACAGACATCTTGTCGATCTCATCCAGCAAAAACACGGGATTTTTAGATTCTGCCTTTCGCATACCCTGAATAATACGACCTGGTAGTGCTCCTACGTAAGTGCGACGATGTCCTCGTATTTCGGCCTCATCTCTCACACCACCCAAAGATATCCGGGCAAAGTTACGGTTCATAGCTCTGGCTACCGATCTGGCCAAAGAAGTTTTCCCTACACCAGGCGGGCCTACCAGGCAGAGGATGGGGCCTTTTGCCTCTGTAGAAAGCCTTCTAACCGCTAAAAATTCTATGATTCTTTCCTTAACTTCTTCTAAACCGTAATGATCTTCATCCAAAACTTCCTGCACCACGTCCAGGTCCAGTTGGTCCTCAGTCATGTGTGACCATGGCAACTCCACCAGCCAGTCCAGATAGTTCCTAATTACCACCGATTCAGCAGCTGCCATAGGCATTTTTTCCAGGCGATCCAATTCTTTAAGAGCCTTTTCTTCTACTTCTTCAGGAAGCTCAGCCTCAGAAACCTTCTTGCGATATTCATCAGCTTCAGCCATCCTTTCGTCTTTTTCACCAAGTTCCTGCTGAATAGCTTTCATTTGCTCTCGCAGGTAATACTCTTTTTGAGTTTTTTCCATCTGCTTCCGGACTCGTGAACTAATTTTCTTCTCAATTTCTAATATTTCTAGCTCCCGGTTTAATATTTCTGCCAACCTTTCCATCCGCTTACGTAGATTAACCGTTTCCAAAATTTCTTGTTTCTGCTCCACGTTAATTGGCAGATGGGAAGTAATTATGTCTGCCACTTCTCCCGGGTCTTCAATACCCGAAACATTTTCCACAGCTTCCGGGGAAATCTTTTTACTTCCCTGCACATATTCATCAAACCGTTCTTGCAGAGTACGCATTAAAGCTTCCAGTTCCGGGCTCTCACCACTCTCCTCCTCTTCTTCTCTTATGGGCTCTATCTCAACTTCAAAGTAAGGATCTTCATAAATTAACTTATTTAACTTGGCCCTTTGGACTCCTTCGACCAGAACCCGAAAATTTCCACCCGGCAACTTGATCATTTGTTTAACCTTGGATATAGTGCCAACTTTGTACAAATCGCCCACTTCAGGTTCATCAGTTTGAGCATCTCTTTGAGAAACTAAAAAAATGTTACTGTCGCCCACCATGGCCTTTTCCAAAGCTTTTATGGATTTTTCACGCCCCACATCAAGATGAATCACCATATGGGGAAAAACTATTACTCCCCTCAAGGGCATTAGTTGCATTTTCTTCTTTTTATTAAACATTAGTTCTGTTCAACCTCCTGTGATGAAAATGAATTTAACTTTTTCTAGAGTTAAATTTCATGGTTAATATTATTACCGACAAGATAAATCTGTGAAACAAAAAGATTCCTGATAAAACAGGAATCCTTTTAATCTATTTTGCAAATTCCTATACCATTTTAACCTTAATTAACCACCATGTAAAGTAAAGTATGATGTGGCTGAAGGTTTATATTTACTATTAACTACCTCTGAGGTCGTCTCGGATTCATTTTCATTATAATTCAATGCCAGTTGCAAAGCTTCTTGTAAATATGTGATGGGGACAACTTCCAGGTTAGGATGCTTAGCATAACCTTTTTGCCAATTTTTATCTGGAATTAAAACTTTTTTCACTCCTGCTTCCTTGGCAGCATCTAATTTAGGAGTAATCCCACCAACCGGGCGAACGGTTCCCCTTACTGAAACTTCTCCGGTCATGGCCAACAATGAATCAACTGGCTTTTGCTTCCATGCAGAATATATTGCCACCGCCATTCCCACTCCTGCTGAAGGTCCATCCAGGGGGATACCGCCGGGGAAGTTGAGGTGAATATGGTAATCTTGCAAATTTAAGCCAAACAAGCAATTCAATACCGTAATTACATTTTCTGCTGCACCTTTTGCACTACTCTTGCGGCGAACAGTTCTTCCACCACCAACCTTTCCAAGTTCTTCTTCCTCTATGATTCCATTAATGTTAACTCCACCGCTGCCCGGAGAAGCTGAAAACATTGAAGCCTCTATTTCAATAAGGGTCCCCATATTGGGTCCATAAACAGCCAGGCCATTGACATATCCTACCTGGGGATCCTTATCTACCTTTCGCTCAGGGCGGGGTGATAATTGGCTACTGTTAACCACCCATTCTACATCTTCTACTTCAACACTATGGCGACTTTCTCCCTGGGCAATTCCCGCAGCCATCTGCACAATATTTACAGCTTCCCTGCCATTAGAAGCGAAATTTGTTACTACATCTAAAGGTTCATCTTCAATATGGTAACTTACTCTTTGAGCTGCATTTTTAGCAATTACTTTTACTTCAGATGGCTGCAAACCTCTAAAGAATATCTCCAGGCAGCGAGAACGAACTGCCGGAGGAAGGTCTTCAGGCATCCTGGTGGTGGCCCCAATAAGGCGAAAATCTGCAGGCAAACCATTTTGAAAGATTTCATGAATATGGCGTGGAATGCTTTGGTCCTCACTATTATAGTATGAACTCTCCAGAAATACTTTTCGGTCTTCTAAAACCTTTAACAATTTATTTATTTGAATGGGATGCAATTCTCCTATCTCATCAATAAAAAGAATACCCCCATGTGCCTTGGTTACTGCCCCTGGCTTGGGTTGTGGAATGCCAGCCATGCCCATGGCCCCTGCCCCTTGATAAATCGGATCATGAACTGTGCCAATAAGAGGATCGGCAATACCTCGTTCATCAAACCTGGCGGTAGTAGCGTCCAACTCTACAAATCTGGCACTCTCTTTAAAAGGACTAGTTGAGTTTTTCTTAGCCTCTTCAAGCACCAGCCTGGCTGCAGCAGTTTTGCCCACACCAGGCGGTCCGTAAAGAATGACATGCTGCGGGTTGGATCCGCAAAGCGCTGCCCTCAATCCCTTAAGACCATTTTCCTGCCCAATAATTTCTGTAAAAGTGCTGGGGCGTGATTTTTCCGAAAGGGGTTCCGTCAAAGAAATACGACGCATTCTTTCCAACTGCTCCATTTCCTTACGAGATTCTTTATCAACTGCAACCTTACTTGTTTGTTGGTTTTTCAACAAATTAAAGAAATACAGCCCGATAACTACAGCAAAAAAAACCTGGATCATGGTCAATATTCCTGCAAAATTTTCCAAATAACACCCTCCTAACCAGGCATGCCTGTTAGATTTAATTATTGTTTAATCTTTTCATCAAAAATACTTCCTATTCATATTATCTCCCAGAATTATTAGTAGTATCCTTAAACATAACTTTAGAAAGGTTTTCTTAAGCAATTTCCTTCAAAAAAAAAGAGCACGGAATATGGCTTTATATTCCTTGCTCTTTATGTTTAACAAGTTATTAACTTTTTCATGCGGAAACCAAAAGGTTTTCCCGGATCATGCTTCTATGCGGACTCTTATGCCGACTCTTCTTTTTTCTTCCGCTTTTTCTCCGAAGTCACCAAAATGGGCTTTTCCTTTTTGGAAATTACCTCAGGAGTGATCATGCACTTCTGGATATTTTCCTTGGAAGGAAGATCATACATCACATCGATGAGGTTTTCTTCCAGGATTGCACGCAAACCACGTGCCCCAGTATCCCTTTTAATTGCTTCATCAGCAATACCCATCAAAGAGTTATCCGAAAATTCCAGGGTTACCCCGTCAAGCTCGAACAATTTTTGATATTGTTTGACCAGGGCATTGCGAGGTTCAGTAAGTATCCTCACCAGTGATTCTCTGTTCAAGGGATCGAGGGTTGCCACCACAGGAACCCTCCCTACGAATTCAGGAATAAGCCCATACTTGAGCAAGTCCTGGGGCAGAACATGTTTGAGGATCTCCCCAACACCTTCTTCCGATTTCTTCTTAATATCGGAACCAAATCCTATTCCCTTCTTACCAATGCGTGACTCCACAATTTTGTCCAGGCCATCAAAAGCACCACCACATATAAACAGGATGTCGTTAGTGTTTATTTGCATAAATTCCTGGTGAGGATGCTTACGTCCCCCCTGGGGCGGCACACTGGCCACAGTCCCTTCCAGTATTTTTAGTAATGCCTGCTGTACACCTTCACCGGAAACATCCCTGGTAATAGAAGGGTTGTCAGTTTTGCGGGCAATTTTATCTATCTCATCAATATAAACTATACCTTTCTCGGCTTTTTCCAGATCGTAATCAGCAGCCTGAATCAACTTTAAAAGGATATTTTCAACATCTTCACCTACATAACCCGCTTCTGTAAGTGATGTTGCGTCAGCAATTGCAAACGGCACATTTAAAATCCGGGCCAGGGTTTGAGCCAGAAGTGTTTTCCCCACACCTGTGGGACCAATCAATATGATGTTACTTTTAGTAAGTTCAACATCTTCCAGCTGATTACCGGCATTTATCCTTTTGTAATGATTATAAACCGCTACTGATAATGCTTTTTTAGCATTTTCCTGAGCAATAACATACTGATCCAAAATTTCGTTTATCTCCGAAGGCTTGGGCAAATCTACAAAATCATATTCACTGTCCTCTCTAATTTCTTCCTCAATGATCTCGTTACATAGCTCAATACACTCATCGCAGATGTAGACACCGGGACCAGCAACCAGTTTGCGTACCTGTTCCTGGGTTTTTCCACAGAATGAACATTTAAGTTGTCCCTTGTCATCACTAAATTTAAACATAAGCAATTCTCACCCCAATTTTAGTGTAAATACATTTTTGTGGGATAAAAAACGGGATTAATCCTTCTTAAAAAGCAGCATCTTTGTTTAACTAACATAAGTTTACCTATTTGTAGTATTTGTTGTTACTATTTCATCAATTATACCATAATTTTTAGCATCATCTACAGACATAAAGAAATCCCGGTCTGTATCCTTGGCAATCTGTTCCATAGGCTGCCCAGTATGCTCAGACAAGATGTTATTGATAATTTCTTTCAACCCCATTATTTCTTTGGCGTGAATTTCAACATCTGCAGCTTGCCCGCGGGCGCCTCCCATGGGCTGATGAACCATTATTCTCGAATGAGGAAGGGCAAAACGCTTGCCCTTAGTTCCTGCCGAGAGCAATACTGCTCCCATACTTGCCGCCATTCCTATGCATATAGTAGATACATCCGGCTTGATATATTGGATGGTATCATAAATTGCCAGTCCAGAATAAATTGCTCCACCAGGAGAATTTATATAAAGATTAATATCCTTGTCAGGGTCTTCAGACTCCAAAAACAACATCTGGGCTATAACCAAGTTAGCTACATTGTCATCTATTCCAGAACCTATAAATACAATGCGATCCTTAAGCAACCTGGAAAATATATCATATGCCCTTTCTCCTCTATTTGTCTGCTCCACAACCATAGGGACTAAATTCAAACCTAACAACTCCTTTCTTTTCCTTTCTTTAGTCATAACTATCGTGTATCGTGAACTATTGTGTAAAAGAGATTTCCATACAAACTTAATTATTCCTGCCATTCAGATGTAAATATTCTGTAACATCCATGTTAAGCACTTTTTTCATCATCATCTTCTTCTTTGGGTTTAATCTCCACTTCCGCATTTTCCACCAGCAGATCTATAACTTTACGCATTCTAATCTCTTCTCTCATCATTTCCAATCTGCCCTGTTTTTCAAAAACTTCCCTGATTCTCTCCGGTGAATCATCATACTGCTCCGCCATCTCTTGTAACCTTTCATTAAGTTCATCCTCCGTTACATCAATGTCCTCTTCCTTGATTATTTCATCAAGCACCAGGTTGGCCTTCACTCTCTTCTCAGCTTCCTCACGGTGTTCTTCACGCATATCATCTTCACTCTTGCCCGTTAACTCCAAAAAAGTTCCCAGGTTAAGGCCCTGATATTGTAAATATTGCTCCATATCTTGCAATATGTTGTCTAGCTGCCTCTCAATGAGAGTTTCAGGAATTTCCCCTTCGGCATTTTCGCTAACCTTTTCAATGACTGCCGTTTCCAATTGGGTCTTATACTGCTGCTCTGCATTGTCCTTCAGCTTTTGAAAAGCGTCTGCCTTAAATTCCTCAAAAGTGTCAAAATCACTTATTTCCCGGGCAAAATCATCATTTAACTCCGGCAATTCTTTTTGTTTTATCTGCTTTAAAGTTACTTCAAACACTGCTTCTTCCCCGGCAAGGTCCTCACTACGATAATCTTCAGGGAAAGTAACCTTAACTTCCTTTTCCTCGCCAACTTTCATCCCAATCAACTGTTCCTCAAAGCCAGAAATAAAAGTATTAGTGCCAATTTCCAGGGAATAATCCTGAGCATCTCCGCCTTCAAAAGGTTCTCCATTAACATAGCCAGTAAAGTCGATCATTACCATGTCGCCATCAGAAGCTTCAGTTTCCTTGTCTTCCACCTCAATCAAGCGAGCATGCTGCTGGCGCAAACCTTCAATGTGATTTTCCAATTTTTCCTCATCAACTTCTTCTTTTTCCACTTCCACTTTAACGCCTTTATATTCACCGAGTTTTACTTCCGGTTTAACTTCCACCTCTGCCGTAAAAACAAGAGGCTGTCCCTTTTCAATCTGCTGCACATCAATTTCCGGCTGGTTTATGGGCTCGATCCCTTCCTCATCAATAGCCCTGCTATAAGCCTGGGGAAGCAAGTAATCTACAGCATCCTGATAGAGTATTTCCGGACCATACTTGGCCTCCAAAACCTTGCGGGGAACTTTTCCCTTGCGGAAGCCAGGTAAATTCACATCTTTAACTACCTTTTTATAAGCCTGTTGTAAAGCGTCTTCCACTTCCTCCTCCGGAACCTCTACCTCTAGTTTCACTTTATTGGTGTCTATTTTTTCCCACTTAACCACTTAATATGCCCTCCTTCGTTAGCTGATACATCTAAAACGATTTGAATTTGTATTTTCAACAACTTCTAATAATAAAAATTTCGCCCCTGCGTGCAGGCGATGAATTCCCCAGTAATTTAGCACAAATATTTTATCACAAGTATGAAAAATAAACAACCTCCAAAAATGAATCCTCCAAAAGTAAATCCAAAGAACGGTCACTCTGATTCACTTTTTTTACGGTATAGCTGCTCCACCTCCCGGTAAACTTCTTTGAGAGGGATTCCTTCCCGATAAGCTATGGCCAGGCAATCTTCGTATTCAGGCGAGTAATGCCCAATATCTTTTTGATTGCCATCTTCGCTACCTACCACTTTTACCCGCACACTACCCCAGCGTGTAGATACCTCTTCCACTCGCCTCGGCAATACTATTTTTTGCCCCTCTACTATACGACATCCAAAAGTAGAAGTTTCTTGGAACAGTAAATCCATTAAATCATCTTTATTCTCAGCCGAGGACAAAACAGTTATTTTTATGGCCGGGCGATTTTTTTTCATGTATATAGGGGTAAAGTAAACATCCATGGCCCCTTTTTGCAGCAGTTTATCCATCAAATAACCACTGATTTCTGGGTTCAAATCATCGATGTTGGCTTCTATGATTTCCACACTTTCCTGCTGCCCCGGTCCGGTATTTTGATTTAAAGCATCCGAGCCCACAAAAACACGCAGGAAGTTAGGAATGCCGTATTCTTTAGAACCACTTCCATATCCTACTGCCTCCAGGTTAAACGATGGCATCTGGCCATACCTCCCAGCCAGGGAAGTAACCAGAGCCGCCCCTGTGGGAGTAACCAATTCTCCCTGTATATCAACTCCATAAACAGGTGTTCCTGCTCCTGCCAGCAAGGCAGCCGTAGCTGGTGCAGGCAGAGGGATTTTACCATGCTCGATATCAATAAACCCTCTGCCAACAGGCAGTGGAGAGCAAACTACTTCCTCAACTCCCAGTAAATGAATAGATAAAATACTACTGGTAATATCAATTAGGGAATCAAGGGCCCCGATTTCGTGAAAATGCACCTTCTCAAGTGGCACATCATGCACCCTGGATTCAACTTGGGCTAACTTAGTAAACATTGCCAATGACTTTTCTTTTACTTCCTCTGGAAGTTTACTTTTAGATAATATCTTTTCAATATCATTCAAATTACGAAAAGTAGAATTCTCTTCAACAACAACCTTGAAACGGGTCCCCGCTATTGCTTGTCGCTGAACAGTTTCCGTTTCTAATCGATAACCGCCAACTTCTAGCGTAGATAAATAATCCTCAAGTTGGTATAGCTTGAGCAGCCCGGTATCCAACAACGCCCCTATAAACATGTCGCCGCTTATACCACTAAAACAATCTAAATAGAGAGTTCGCGGGGCATAGCTTGCATCATTTTTCACCCCCGGTTTCCTCCTTTACCCAATCTAAAAACTCCGGGTTGCCTCCGTCCAGAACCCAGGTAATCACACAGGGGACATCATAAGAATGATATTTATTAACAGCTGCCACCAGGTCATCAGTAAGCTCGCGCCTTGTTTTGCCCATCAGCAAAACTTCCTCTTCTGATTGAGCCTCGCCTTCCCAGTAGAAAAAAGATTTAATCTTGGGAATCACGTTCACACAAGCCACTAACCTGTCGTTGACCAGGTTTGTAGCAAGCTTTTCTGCTTCTTCCTGAGATCCTACCGTAATATAAAACATGGACAACACTTTAACCACCTCCAATGAAATAATCTAACCCTCTAAAGATGCTCCCAGATTAATCAAAGCAGCAACATAGCCACCGCCGAATCCATTATCAATGTTTACTACAGCTACTCCAGAAGCACATGTATTGAGCATGGTCAATAGGGGGGCCAGTCCATCAAAACTGGCTCCGTAACCTACGCTGGTAGGCACAGCAATAACCGGACATCCTGCAATACCTCCCACTACGCTGGGTAATGCACCCTCCATTCCGGCCACAGCCACAATAGCACGGGCACTTTTTATATCTTCCCAGTGATCAAAAAGGCGGTGTATTCCAGCCACACCTACATCATAAGCTTTTACTACCTGGGAACCCATTAATTCGGCTGTTAGAGCCGCTTCTTCAGCCACATTCAGGTCAGCAGTCCCGGCTGCCATTACAACTACCTTACCTTTCTGTTCCCTCTTCCGCTGCGATTGAAAACAGGTTATAGCCCCGGCCATTTCATGATATTCCGCTTCCGGAAATTCCTTCACAAATTCTTCAAAAACAGAATAATCAGCTCTTGTGGCCAGAACATCAGCACCATTTTGGATCAAGCGACTAGCAATTTCTACAATCTGAGGAGTGGTTTTACCCGGGCAATAAATAACCTCGGGAAACCCTTTATGTAAAGCCCGATGATGATCTACCTTGGCAAATTCCAGATCCTCATATGGAAATCCTCTCAAAGATTGGAAGGCTTCTTCTACAGAAATTTCCTGTTCTTTAACCTGCTGCAAAAGTTCTTTTACTTTTTCCCTGTCCACTCCGGATAAAAGCCTCCTTTGTAATTATATAATTTAATACTCTATCCTGTTAAACTTCTCAATTATCATCTTAAACATTATTAGAAATAGTTGCAATAATAGTTACAAGTTTATTTTAGATTGGCAAACTATTAGGCAAACTATTAGGCAAACTATTAGGCAAACTATTAAATAATGCTAAATCCCAAAAGCTAATAGATTTTTGGAATCCTCCCTGCTCATTCCTTGCCGGCAGAAACCTTAAATTTGTCAAGCCAAATAGAAAATATCAATAGAACCCAGAGCTTACGACTATGATCAGCTCTTCCCTCCAAGTAATCTTCCACCAAGCTTTGTATAAACGACCTGTGAAAATATGAATCCAGAAGAGGGTTAGCAAGGGCTTCTTTCATTTTACCACGGAGTGGACCACGCAGCCACTTCCTGGTAGGGACGGGAAACCCTTTTTTGGGCCTGTTAATCACCACCTCCGGCAAATAATCCCGAAAAGCTTCCCGAAGAATGTATTTCGTCATATTCTGGTGGATTTTATAAGCTGTGGGAATGGTGGCTGCAAACTCAAATAAGTGGTGGTCCAAAAAGGGAACCCGTAGTTCCAAAGAATTTGCCATGGTCATTTTGTCAGCCTTTAAGAGAATATCTCCTTCCATCCAAGTATGGATATCTATGTGCTGCATGGTAGTTACCTCATCATAGCCGAATCTTTCCGAAACATCGTATAATGCGTCGGTTATGGCAGCAGGTGGCATATACTGTTTTTGCTTGAGAATTTGTTCTTTTTCCAGCTCGTTAAATATCCTGGCATTGCCCACAAACCTATCCCGTAAAGGGGTAGCACCCCTTTGTAAATAATTCTTACCGGGAATTGCCCCCGGCAACAGGCGAGATCCCGCGCCCGCGGCAAATCGAAGTGGTTGGGGCAAACTGCTCACCGGGCGTAACGACTGGGGCTCCCGGTAAATCCCATAGCCTCCAAAAACTTCATCCGCTCCTTCCCCGGAAAGAACTACACTAACTTTTTGACGGGCCAAACGCGCTACAAAATATAGAGAAATGGCAGAGGGGTCAGCCACAGGATCATCCAGGTGCCAGACTAGATCCGGCAAATGGTTCCAAAATTCGTCAGAGTCTATTACATATTCATGATGGTCTGTTTCCAGTACTTTGGCATTTTCAGCGGCCTCGCCCAGTTCACTATAATCAGCATCAGCATATCCCACGCTAAAGGTAGATACTTTCCTCAATTCCCGCAACAAAGCCACAATGATACTTGAATCTACACCACCAGACAAAAAAGCACCCCAAGATTTATCACTACGTGTATGCAGTTCTACAGTTTCCTTCATTAAATTTACTAGTTCAGTTGCCATATCATCCATGGGCCTTTTTTGAGGCAAGAATCTGGCTCGCCAGTAACGTTTTAAATTAAGGATGCTGCCGTCATATGTTAACTTATAGGCAGGCGGCACTTTATAAATCCCTTTAAACATAGTTTGAGGAGCCGGCACGTACTGAAAAGTAAGATAATGGGGCAAGGCCCCGGAATTTACTTCCCTTTCATAACCAGGTATATGCAAAAGAACTTTGGCTTCAGATGCAAGAGCGAAGTGGTCCTGGAGATCCAGGTAATAAAGAGGTTTTATTCCGAAACGATCCCGGCCACCAAAGATAATTTCCTTGTGACGATCATAGAGGCAAAAAGCGAACATTCCCCTTAGCCGTTTTATACACTCTTCCCCTTCTTCCTCATAAAGGTGCAGAATAACTTCCGAATCGCATTCACTTTTAAATTTGTGTCCTTTATTTAGTAGTTCCCGGCGCAGTTCACGGTAGTTATAAATTTCTCCGTTAAAAACAAGGCAGATACTTTTATCTTCATTGAGTATAGGTTGTTTGCCTTCTTCCAGGTCGATGATCTGCAAGCGTCTAAACCCCATGGAAACCGGTTCTCGGTAATATACACCCTTTTCATCAGGACCCCGGTGTTCCATTAGATCGCTCAGTTTTTCCATATCCAGAAAAGGAGAGTTGCTTTTCTTTTTCCATACTACTAAAAATCCACACATATATACTCCCGCCGTTTCAAAGTAATTTAAAAGATATCCTTGTAATAATATTATATTTAAAATAGTTCTAGCAGGTTTTGCTAACTGTTGTTTTTATTGTTATTCTTAATAACAATTTTTTAGCAGTTAAATTCTATATCCCGAAAATTACGGAGAAAAATGCCAGGTAAATCGCAAAGAATTTATCCGCCTTTTACATTTTACCCTTTATGAAGATGCTTAATTATGTTTTAAGATAAAACATTTCCGGGACGCAGGGACAGGTCCCTGGGACGCAGGGACAGGTCCCTTGTCCCACTTTTCCAGGAACAATAATTAGCTCCCTCCGCCCCATCTTTTTGCGATGCGGCACTGGAAGCATATTAGTCCCCTCCCTTAACATAGCTTTTTTCGCTCCCACAAAA
>PWGT01000013.1 GCA_003554535.1 Syntrophomonadaceae bacterium
AGGAAAACCCATTCCCGAAAACGATATATGGATTGCTGCTATTACTGAGCAGCACAGTTTATCCCTTGTTACATCAGATACTCATTTTAAAGAAGTAGAAGGAATATCTTTAACAGAACTGACTAAGTAAAGAGTAACGCCTGGCCTCTAAAATATCAGTTAAACATTAACGCAAGCGGATTTGAATTAACTGCTGACTGCAGCTGTTGCTCGTCAATATGCGTATAAATTTCCGTAGTAGCTATAGTTTCGTGTCCAAGAATTGCCTGTAAAGAACGGATATCTACTTTACCGTATTTATACATGAGGGTAGCAGAGGTATGCCGGTTATGGGGAGCTCTCCATAAGCGCCATTATGTGGAGTGTTAGATTATGGTGAGTGTTTCAATTAATACTTGAATTAAGGGATTTTCTAATCGAAACACTCACCATAATTATCTTTATTCACACAAAGAATTAAGCCACTTCATCAAGCTTCTATCGTCCTCCCAATTAGGCAGTCCAACTGGCATTAAATCCTGATACGCATTTTCTATTACCTTCCGTTTCACTTCGCTATCCGCCCTAGCATAGACCTCAGTAGTAGAACAATTACTATGTCCAAGAAAATCTCTGATGTAAATTAGGTACACCCCTGATTGCAGCAGATGCATGCTTTTTGAGTGCCTAAATACATGTGGTGTCACAGGAAATCCTACTGTAAAAGCAGGATTTTGCTTGGCCATTTTCACATATTTATTGATGATATAGGATATCCCCCAGCGGGAAAGTTTTTGCTGTTTCTGATTTACAAACAGGAGATTTTCCAACTCTGCTACCCCTCGGCTAAGCTTCCTTTCATCTACATATTTTTCTAAAAGCTCCTTCGTCTTTCCCATGATAGGTACCTGCCTTGCTTTTTGACCTTTACCATGCAATGTAATAACGGCGGGATTCGACAGGCGTATGTCCTTGACACTTAGGCTTACCAGTTCCTGTACTCTTGCAGCTGTATCGTACAGCACAGCCATTAGTACCAGGTCCCTCCGACCCACCCCGGTTGATACATCAGGTTGTTCTAGCAAAATCTTCATCTCATTGCCGGTCAAGTATGAAATCATCGGTTTGGCCTTTTTCTTGCTCGGAATTGAAAGGATTTTCTGCATCTCATACAGGCTGTCGGGGAATTCTTTCTGAATGTAACGGAAAAAAGAGTGGATTGCAGACAACCGTTGGTTCCTCGTGGAGATAGAGCTTTTCCGCTCTTTTTCGATCCAGTCCAGGAAAGCGACAACCAGTTCCTTTGTAATAAGTTGCATGGTAAGCTTTTCAGGAAAGAGGCCCCTTTCTTCTTCGCAAAAGATCAAAAATAGTTTAAACGTATCCCGGTATGAAGCAATAGTATGGGTGCTCACATTTTTTTGCCCCGGAAGATACTGTGAAAGGAAACTTGTAAGATGCCGCGGAAAATTATTGTCCTTCATGTAACCAACCACCTTCCGGGATAATGTATCCGAACTGCGCTTCTGTTCGGCTAATAATATCTGGATACAAATCTGCGGTAAGCCTTAAGTAATACTGAGTCCCTCTGAAATCGGAGTGTCCCATATATGCGGCAAGATAAGGCATAATGTTAGTAAGCTCTTCACCTGAAAGTACCCATTTCTTCAGGCAACTGACCGCAAAGTGATGGCGAAGATCATGAACCCGCGGTCCAGCGGCGGTGTGGGAAATGTCTGCCATAAGGAGATAATCGCGGAACCGGCAATAAATAGTGCTTTGATCAATTCGGTTACGTAAAGTATTGGGGAAGAAGTAAGCGGCCTCATCACTAAACTGGTGTATTTTTGCTGCCAAATCTGACAATCGCTCTGATAGGCTCTGTGCAACTGGAATCAGCCGGTCTTTGTTATTCTTAGCGTGGTGTATCGTAAGTATGCCTTCTTTCAGATTGACATCTTTTACTCGGAGGTTCAGTGCTTCGGAAACCCTTAGACCCGTTCCGTATAAAAGACGGAATAATACAGGATCCACGGTATTGCGGTTACAGTGCTTGGTAGCAGGATAAGAGTCAATGGCAATAAAAAACCGCTGCAATTCCTTTCGTGTAAAGATATATGGGATGCGAGAGCATCGTTTTGCAGAGGCAGATTTGATAGGGGGAACATAAATAGAATAACCTTGTTTCTGCAGAAAACAGGCAAAATTATTCATCACTCTTTCTTTTTGGTAGTGTGTAGACTGCCTCATGGTTTCTACATAGATAAAAGAATCCAACATCGGCTTAGTAAGGCGGATACCACTATAGCCGTTATGGTAATAATAGGCATCAAAATGTTGCAGATCTCGCTCTTGTGATTCATACTTAAAACCAGTCATTTTTTTCTCCTGTAAGAAAGCCTGCAGCATTTCTGCCATGTCACTTTTCCATTGATATAGTCTCTTCAACGGCAAACACCTCCTCCGGGTCCAATGCGCATTTTTTAAGGCCGTTAATGTCAATCTTAAGATAAATGCTGCTTGAGTTAGTGTTTTGGTGGCCGAGCACTTCTGAAATAACCGGAAGCGGTGCTTTGGCCTCCAACATGTTCTTTGCAAGAGTGCTCCTTAGAGAATGCATCCCACAGTGCACATCGACCGGCTTATCAAGTCCGGCTTTAATCATGTAGCGGTGCAATTCCCGTTGAAAACTTTCGTTCTCGCCAAAGGCATCAAAAGGGGCTCGGTGGCGAACAAACACCCTATCACATGTTGTTTTAGGTCGTCCGTTCTTTAAATAGTCAATGATGGCCCAGCCGATATCATCCAATAACGGTAGTTCCAACGACTGTTTTGTCTTTTGCATGGTCAAGGTAATTGTTTTACGGGTCCAGTTAAGGTTTAATAGTTTTAGCCCACGAATATCGCTGACCCGTAATCCAAGATGGACGATTAAAAGCAGAATTGCATAATCACGCTTTCCTTTTGGATCTCCCCGGTCAACAGCTTTCAAGAGTTTCTTGACATCTTCGGTTTTCCAAGAATACGGGATAAAGGCGTTGCGCATAATTCTTGATTTCGGTAAAGAGGAGGCAATATCATGCTTCATGAATCCCTGCTGATAGAGATAGGACAGGTAGTTGCGGAGAATGGTGAGAATAGTTGCCACATATTTGGGCTTTGCATTGGCGTAATTAGAAAGAAAACCGGTTAAATGGGGTAGTTTTATCTCTTCCGATGAACAAACATTGTTTTTGTCAAGGTAAAGCAGTAGTTTATGAAGGATATTATTGAGGCTGATGATGGTTGCTTTTGCATAACGTCGTTCCTCACATTCATCCTGAAAAAGCAAATATTCCTCTTCAAAAGACTTTGGACACTTAAATGGCGGTATTTTAGGTCTCATCTGATAAAAGACACTTCCATTTTCCATAAAGGCTAAAAGGTTCTGAACTGGTTTCATGTAAGTATTAGTCTTTCTATCACCTGTTCCCCAAAAACCCTGCATATTTGTTCCTGTACGCAAACGGATAAAATCCATGCAAACTGCTTCATCAAGTGTTTTGATACCATTATTCTTCATGAATTTCACAAGTCCATTAAGAACACCGCCATGTACTTTGATTGTATACGGGGAATAATTCTGGTCTTCCAGCGCTTTCAGAACTGCTTCGATAGCAGCCTGAATGTCTTGTGATTCACTCATTATAATCATCCTTTCACTGTTAATAGTGATAAGATAATTATAATGAATTATGGTGAGTGTTCCATAAAAAAAGCCTTTTGCTTGGGCATTTATTTCAATCACTCACCATAATCTAACACTCCACATAATGCCGGAGTTTATGCGAAGACATCTGGAGGGGGTCTAGCCCGGCAGCATGAACGTATTTTTTAATAATATTTTGCACGGCCCGAGGGGTTATCCGCCTTTTTCTACGTGACACAAACAAAGCGTTAGTTTCCAGTTGTATTCCCTCTCTTACTTGGAGCCATTTGTTTAATGAGTTTTTGGCCGCAGACGTTAAAAATATTTTTCTCTCCTTGTTACCTTTGCCGATAATGGTGAGTATTTCTTCCCCTACCTGGTCAGTATTTAAGCTAACCAGTTCTGATAACCTTAAAGCACAGTTTAAAAACAAAGTCATAATGCAATGGTCCCTAGGGGATGGCTCGCACTCAATTAACAGTCTAACAGATTCCTCAAGGCTCAGGTACTTGGGGATGCGTTTAGGGATTTTAGGGGTCTCCAGTTCTTCGGTAATATTATCTTCGAGTAAGTGTGCTTTAGTTTTGAGGTATTTCCAAAACTGGCGCA
>PWGT01000032.1 GCA_003554535.1 Syntrophomonadaceae bacterium
ACAGATGTTAAAGGCGATCGTTCCAAGGCTCCCTCAGAACAAGAAGACGAAGATATGTATCTCCACCTGGTGGAGCGCCGTGATGATGGCATTGTAGTCAGGGGTGCTAAGGCTCACCAAACCGGTTCTTTGTCATCTCACGAAGTTATAGTATTACCTACCCGGGCCCTAAGTGAAAATGACAAAGATTACGCCCTTGCTTTCGCTGTTCCCACAGACACAGAAGGACTTATCCACCTGGTTGGCAGATCCAGTCTTGATACCAGGGAAATTGACGGTTGCGACGTTGGTAACAAACGATACTCCAAATACTGCCCTACGCTAATTTTTGATGATGTCTTTGTTCCCTGGGAAAGGGTTTTTATGTGCGGAGAACACGAATTTGCTGCTGACATGGTAGTGCGCTTCTCTTCTTTCCACCGGCAGAGTCACGGTGGCTGCAAATCAGGTAAAATTGACTGTATGATAGGAACTGCTTTAACTGCCATGGAATACAATGGCACAGCCAAAGCCAGTCATCTTAAACAAAAAGTTATTGATATGCTGCACAGGGCGGAAACCCTTTATGGGTGCTCTCTTGCCGCTTCTTACGAAGGGAAAAAAGAGGCTTCTGGAACCTACTTCATAGATACAATCCTTGCTAATGCTTCGAAAATCCACGAAGGTAAGGAAATGTCGGAAGCTACCAGGCTGATGATAGATATTTGTGGAGGTTTTGTTGCTGATTTGCCCTCAGACAAAGATTTTGAAAACCCCGAAATTGGGCACCTGGCCAAAAAATATTTAAAAGGATCTAACGACTGCGATGTAAATAATCGAATCAAGCTGTTCCGGCTGGCTGAAAAAATGGCTCTTGAAAGCGCCGACACTGTTTCAGATATCCATGGCGGAGGCTCCACAGAAGCCCATAGAGTTACTATAATGAGGGAAAGTGATATAAAGAGTAAACAAAAGGCAGCTAAAAGGCTGGCAGGAATAAATGATGAAGAAGAATAACAATAAGTACAACTTTGCACAAGATATCCTGGAGCACAATGTTTTTTACAATTAAATTCTACCCTTAGAATAAAACTAAGAACACATGAAGAGGCCGTGTTTTCTGTTAAGCGTTGATAAACAGAAAACACGGCCTACTCAATGTTTTATTTATCCATCTGATGATACTTGGGTGAAATTACGGTTTTGAGTGCTTAGTAAAGTTATAAAGAAGAGACGCAGCAAGGATAATCACTCCAAAAAGCAACCAGCTGCTACTATAACTGCTGCTTATATCAGCAACCAGACCAAAAAGCGGCGGGGTTATGAGAATACCGACCCGGGTAAAAAGTAAAGCTAAGCCAGTAGCGCCTCCAGTTGAAGCTTCCCCGGCAATTTCGCCTACAGCAATAAAAAAAACTCCAAACCATCCGAAAGCTGTCAATCCCAAAAGAAATGAAAACAAGTAAATGACAGGCAGGGGTATGTCAGGACCTGAAATAAATAAACCGAATAAGACAAACATAGATCCGCCTGTTAATCCGATTAGGAAAATAGTTTTTCTCCAATTTCCTTGAAATAACTTGTCAGATAACCAGCCCCAGCCGGGACGGCCGATCATTCCCCCTATCTGGAAAATGCCAAGCCCTAATCCGGAAGCCGCCCTGCTCATAAATAAATCTTCAGAAAGATAAACCGGAAAATGTGAAAGAACAGCCCCCACTGTTGACCCCGCTAACAAAGCCCCATAAATGCACAAAATGACAAAAGGCATTTTTGTAAGGAAATAGCTTAGATTTTCTTTAAATGAAAGTGCTTTAGCTGAAGAGCTATTCTGATTTTCGTCTTGCGTTATATTTCTCGTTTTTTCATGATAAAATTTATATGCTAAAAACCCTATTACTAAAATAAATAACCCGGTCAATTGAATGGTTATTCGCCAACCAAAATATTCGCCTAACAATGGTAATAAACTGGCTCCGGCAAATCCCCCAACGCCAACACCAGACTGCATTATACCCATAGATATAGCCCGTTTGCCCGGGGGAGTTTCAATCATTACTCCTTTGTTTACAGAAGGGGTGATAATACTAAAACCCAATCCAGCAAAAATCGCCAGTGTCAACAGGACCGGGTACGAAGGCGAAAACCCAAATAATAAGCTCATAAATCCCAGGCAGGCAACACCAAACAGCAAACCTTTTTTAGGACCTAACCTGTCAACAACACTGCCGGTAAAAACAGCAAGCAATGCCGCACTCAAGAAAAAAAAGGTTGAATAGTAACCAACCTGGGTCCTGGTTAAATTAAATTCTTCCCGAATAAAAGGAAGCAGGGCCGGGAACCCATTGTTAATAAGGCTGGTAGCTATATAGGGAATAGATAAGATTAGAAGGATCTTTAAAAAATTTTTTTGAGTATCATATTGGCTGCTGTTAATTTTTTTGTCCTCCTGCTGCTTTATATGCTGTTTTCAAAAATGCCGATGTTTTATAACTGCGCCTTCGCTTGCAGAGGATGCTATGCGGCTATAAAGAGAAAGGTAACCGTTTTTAAATTTTGGTTCTGGCTTTTCCCATTTATCAAGGCGCTGCTTTATTACATGATCTTCTACATGTATGGTTAATTGACGATTGGGGATATCAATAGTTATTTTATCTCCATCTTCCACTACTGCTATCGGCCCGCCTTCAGCCGCTTCTGGGGAAACATGCCCTACGAAACAACCATTATTGGTCCCAGAAAAACGTCCATCAGTAACCAGTGCAGTTGTTAAAGCCAAATTCATCCCGTATAACAATTTTGATACCTGGGCCATCTCCCGCATGCCTGGCCCGCCTTTTGGACCCTCGTAGCGAATTACCACAACATCACCGTCGACAACTATACCGGCATGAATAGCTTCTGTCGCCTCTTCCTCAGAGTTGAAAACTCTTGCTTTGCCACTAAATACTCGCATTGAAGCATCGATTGCCGCCGGTTTGCTAACTGCTGTATCCGGGGCCAAATTGCCGGAAAGAACAGCCAATCCCCCTTCTTCGCTGTAAGGTCGATCCAGGCTTCTTATTAATTCAGGATCTTTTACCTGGGCTGATGAAACATTCTCGCCAATGGTCTTGCCATTAACCGTTAGGGCATCAAGTTCAAGCAAAGTAGAAAGTTCTTTCATCACGGCAGCTACCCCTCCAGCCCGGTGAAAATCCGGAACATTAGCAGGACCTGCCGGATATATCCTGGCTAAATGGGGAACTGTGCGGCTTAGACCTGCAAAATTTTGAAGGGATATATCTACTTCAGCCTCATAAGCGATAGCCGGTATATGTAATAATGTATTGGTCGAGCCGCCGATAGCCATACTAACTTTTATTGCATTCTCAATTGAATCCTTGGTAATTACCTGGCGAGCGGTGATGCTTTCGTTGACCAGGTTCATGATAGCAAATCCTGATTCCTGGGCCAGCCTTAACCGGGCTGCGGAAACTGCAGGAGCAGTTCCTCCGCCGGTTAATGTCATACCCATCGCTTCTGCCAAACAACACATAGTATTTGCTGTTCCCATGAATGAACATGAACCGCATCCGGGGGCAACATTGTTTTCAAGCTCGGCAAATTCTTCCTGGCTTATCTTCCCTATTTTTAACATTCCGAGGGCTTCCCGAAGCGAAGTGGTATCAGAGGAACGGCCGTCAAATTCCACTCCTCCCTCCATATTCCCTCCGGGGACAATAATAGCCGGAATATCCAGTCGTGCTGCAGCCATCAGCATGCCGGGAACAATCTTATCGCACGAGCCAAGCAGCACTACGCCATCAAGACGATGCGCCTGAATCATTACCTCTATATCATTAGCAATTAGATCTCTGCTAGGCAAAATATAATGATTGCCTTCATGATTATTGGCAATGCCATCGCAACCGGCAATAAAGCCAAATTCTACAGGTGTGCCTCCTCCCTGCGTGATGCCATTTTTTACATATTCTGCTACATTTCGCAGGTTAATATGTCCCGGCACAATTGTATTCCATGAGTTAGCGATACCAATTAACGGCCTTTGAAGATCCCTATCTGTATACCCCATGGATTTAAAAAGTGCACGTTTGTTAGCACCACTTTCTGGTCCAATTATATCTTTGCTTCTCCAGAACAAATGGATCATTCCCTTCAGAATTAAATACCTTTTCGTTAAGCATTATACTACAAATACTTTTATTCTATGAACAGAAGACTTCGTTATCATAATTGATCACTTGTTTTAAATAATAGCCTGGTGATTTAATCTGTGGTATCACAAACTTCTTCTGACAGCTTTTCCTTTTCTTTTTCCTTGGCCACTTTTTTCATTTTAAATGAAGAATAGAGCAAAAAGATCATAAAAGCAATCAAGAAAAGCCCTATCGGTCTGCTGAGCAATGCAAAAATGTTGGCATCATAAGTTAAGAGCGCCCTTCTCAGGTACTGATCAAACAGCCCCCCGATTAAGACACCAAGAACCAGTGGAGCTAAAGTAAAGCCCCGCAATCTTAATATACAACCAATTACTCCAAAAGCTAGCGCTACGGAAATATCAAAGAGGGTGTAATTAGCTGCCCAGGCACCTAAAACACAAAAAACAACAATTATCGGCATTAGAAGGTCACGTTTTAACGATAAAACAGAAATTAGTTGCTTGGAAAATAAAAATGTCACGAATATCATAAATAGCGCAGCTAGGAAGAAATAAACCACCGTCATTGATAAGATACCGGGAGTATCAATGATTAGCATAGGTCCGGGCCTAAAACCGTAAATAAGAAGCGCAGCAAGCATAATTGCTGTAGGGCCACTGCCCGGAATTCCTAAAACCAGGGTCGGAATTAAAGCGCCCCCGGAAGTAGCATTATTAGCGACTTCAGCAGCAAGTACGCCTTCATTACTTCCTTTACCAAAATCTTCAGGGTTTTGTGAACTCCTTTGCGCAAATGTATAAGATACCCAGGGGGCAACAGATTCACCGGTTCCCGGAATTATTCCCACACCCATACCAATTAATGCCGAACGCACCACATCTTTTTTCTTCCTCTTAAATTCGTTCCACATAAAGATGGCTTTTTCAGGTTTGCCTGGTAATGAATAAGGAACTTTTTCTTTTAAAACCAAAAATACTTCGCTTAAGCCGAAAATCCCCAGCAAAACAGGAATAAAATCTATACCGTAATATAATTCAGGGACATAAGCAAACCGGGGATGAGCATAAATAGGTTCAAGCCCAACCATTGCTATTACCAGGCCCATGATACCGGCCATCCAGCCTTTTATCGGGTTATCACCGGCTATCGCTCCGGCAAGTATAATACCGATTAAACAAACCAAGGCCAGTTCCCAGTCTCCCAGTAATAGAGCCAGGGTCGCAGCTATCGGAATTAGTATAAACATAACTAAAGTAGCTATAATTTCACCTGTACCGGATGAAAGTGTCACCAACCCTACAGTTTCTCTTGATTTTCCCTTCCTGGCAAGGGGAAACCCGTCTACACAGGTGGCAATTGCACCCGGAGTCCCGGGAATATTGATCATTATCGCGGTTATGCCGCCGGCAAATATACCGCCCACATAAACTGAAATAAGCAGGGCCCACCCAATTTCAAAGGGGATTCTAAAAACAAAAGTTAAAAGAAGGGTCATAGCCATTGTAACTGACAGCCCGGGTAATATACCTATTATCAACCCGAAAGCGGTGCCAAAAAATAAAGCCAGGATAACTAAAGGGCTCATTACTTCTGTAAACTGCTCCCCGAAAGCCGCCAACTCAGTTATATAAAGGTCAAAAAAATCCATCGCTTTCCTCCTAAAAAAGCAAGTTTACGGTAGAGGCATTCTAAATCCTAAATAAAAGACTAGATAAACTAATAAAGAAACCCCAAATGATACCAGCAGCATCAACCATATTTTGGTGCTTCTAAAATATAGAAACATCGCCAATAAATAAGCAAATGTCAAAACATAAAACGAGAACCTGCCAACAAGGATGAAATAAACGGCTGTGATACCAAAAACAGCCATCCATCTTTTAAAATCATCATTTCTTAAATTATCTAATGTCCAGCCTGCCACGTCGAGATAAGCTTTTTTAATAATCATTTGAGTTATGATAATAACACTTAGTACTAATAGAGAAACTCCCATCAGCAGGGGAATAAACCCCGGTGCATCAACTAGATATTGTCCCCTGTGCAGCATCCCTGCGGATTCCACTATGATAAAAACAGCTAAACCTAAAAACAAAAGACCAACTAGAAGGTCTGAAGTATTTTGATGATCTTGAGTTTTTTGTTTCTCCCCTGAGCTCATGTTAGATATTACCTCCCCTGCCAGGGCAACTAACAGCCATATAAGTATAAGTTTTTAATTCCTATATAAAATAGGCGCTATTTTAATAACTAATGATAGCTTGCAATAATTTACTTCTAACTAACCATCTTATAACATAATTGTTCCATACTCCAGCTAATAAATAGCTGCCTCTAAATGCAAATCAAGTTTAATTCATAACATGAAAAACAAAAATTCATATGAATGCATGGAATAATCAAACTAAGGGCCCCCTTTACAAAGGGGGCCCTTGTAATTTCACAAGACTACTTTAATCACGTTGTCCAATAAAGCCGTCTTGCAGTTCTGCAGGCCATTCCCTTGCTTCTGCTGCCCTATCGTGGGGAGGCCATTCAAAATCTTCTACCCGCGGAATGCCAAACTCTGCGGGGTCTTCTTCCGCAATGCCCATCTCCCAAAGCGGCCAGCTTCTTGCTGATTCAAGACCTGCCATGAACTCATCAGACGGTTGACCTACAAGCGGCATAATAACTCCGCCTCTATCTTCGACTGAAATCTCGTAGTAACGCTCCTGTTCTACTGCATATGCAAAGGCATCGTATATTTCCATAAGAACATCATGATCTACTTCCCTGGGAACATAGATACCAAAGTGAGCACAAACACCTATGTGATCTTCCAAGTCGGGATACCAGTGTCCGATACGGGGGAATTCCACACCGGCAGCTTCGATATCCTCATCATAAAGGTTTGCGAGCGGAATCAGTTCTCCTGCTTCCACATAATCCAGGACGTCCCCCATGGTTACCGAGATAAAATCAACTTCTCCTCTTTCTAAGTAGGGGTGAGCTTCTCTACCCCCATCATAAGGGATATGCTCTACTCCTTCAATACCGGCAGCATCAAGGACCAGGTCACCGAATATTTCGCCGTTACTTCCTGCTCCAGGGCTACCGTACTTATATTCCTCTGGGTTTTCTGCTATAGCATCCAACAGTTCGTCTAAATCATCATAGGGCTGATCTGCTCTTACGTAGATAGTTGTCGGGAAAAAGGTTCCCAAGAACGCATAAAAGTCGTCCCAGCTATGATCTGCAAACCCTAACGGCTGCCAGGTACCGTGGACTGAAGCTCCTCCCATCCAGGTATGTCCGGAAGGATCGCCTAAAGCCCTTGTTCCTGCAATTGATCCCAGTGCACCATCTGTGTTTGAAACCATGATTGTTTCATCCATATAATCTTCCATATGATGGACCAGGGCTCTAGTTATTGTGTCTGAAGCTCCACCTTCTGACCACCCAACGTGAGCATGAATGGTCTCTGTGGGAAAGTCTACTTCCGGTTCCGGTTCATCTACTTCTTCTTCATCTACATCTGGATCTACAACTTCTTCTTCCGGTTCACATCCTACAAAGAGAAAAGCCAAACCAACAACCAGCAATAAAACTGTAATTGTTGTAAACTTCTTAAGCATTCGTTTAATCCCTGCCTTTCATTTTAATAAATCTAATAATCTTACCCCTCAACAAAACCGATATCTATGCTGTTACAACTATCACCCCTTTCACGAAAAGTTTTAGTCGTTTAAGATACTCATTCACTTAATAATACCATTTCATGTAAATAACTTAGTAGATTTTAATCTAAAATACTAGTGGACTAAAAGATTTTAAGCTCGATGTTTTTGTCAAAAGGTTAGTAGATTAGAAGCAAAAACAAAAATAATGAAGCCTCAAATATCTTCCAAATTAACACCCTTAATTTAAATTAGCTTATTATCAAAATAAGTAATATTTTATTTATTTAACAGGATGTTTTAGCCTATCCTGAATAGTAATTTATTACTTCTCTTTTAGTTGTTTTTATACTATACCAATTCTGTTTAAATACTCTCAGCAGTAAGTTTAATGATTGTTTTGTGGGATACTATGCTTTCTGTATGGTGCATACATAATATCATATTACATTTAAGCAGTCAACAAGTCTTGAAAGTGTCTTGAAAGTTAGCCCTGCTGTCATTTTTGCACTTCATTTAAAACCCTCTAACATTTCCTTCATCATCAAAAACAATTGATGATGCCTTTTCATCCGGCAATTGAACTATGCTGCTTTCTCGGGCCTCAGAGAGCAGAGCTTTAGATATGTATATTTGGTCAAGATCCAATGTATTTTTTATCCTGATCATTTTGACATTATTAATATCAATATCAAAGCATGTTTTTATAGCCGCTTTAATAGCCTGCCGATCGTTATCCATAACCATTGGTATTTTTACTGAAAAAGGTATTCTTGATGTGAAGCAGTTTGGATAGGTTTTTCCAAAGTCAAATTTCTCATAAGCTCTTTTGGAGCATACATCTGCCAACCCTAAACCATTGGCATTCCCATGGGTTCTTTCTGTCAAATTCAAGACAACAATCCGTTGAACCCATTCTTCACTTTCGAGAGCCTCCGTTGTATAACGCCCGACAATATTGGGATCCATACCGGTTCCACTAATATCCTTACCAATCTCATCGACAACCAAAACATCATAATCCTCAGAAAATATTTTAGGCATATAGTTCCACGCTTTTTCGAGTAATGCCGGTTCTTTTTCCATAATTTCTTCACCAGGCAATGCTACAATCCCGCATGTTTCATCATAAGCATTTTCTAATATTCCTACACCAAAAACTATATTGGTTTTTTGTATGATCTCCCGGGCGAGAACTTCGATCCTTGAAGACATGTTTTGAGGGCCGGTAGAATGGCAAAGCTCAGCTCCGACTTGCTTTCCCAGGCCGATGGTGATCATCTTGGCCAAGCCACTTTCATATATTCCCCTGAAAGTGGTATGGGGCTTTATTCGGTTGATCACTACAATCGCATCTGCTTCTGTAACAGCAAGCTTGTCAACATAAACTGGGAGGTTATTTTCTGTAGTTCCTATCTTTACCACTTCCATAGAAGATTTAACCGGAACCCCAAGCTCTTTCTCGGTAAGTTCAAGGCTTTGAAGAACCTCCTCCTGCCCTTCAGCCGTCGCCCCACCATGACTGCCCATAGCAGGAATAATAAAGGGATTAGCTCCCGCATTTTTTAAATGCCTGATTACCTCTTTGGTAATAAGGCTAATGTTGGCGATGCCCCGACTTCCAGCAGTAACAGCTATATTAGATCCATTTTCAATTCGGTTGAGAACTCCACTTTCTTGTAATGTTTCTTGAATAGATTGCTGAAGATCATCCAAAACCGGCCGGGGAAACTTTTGTCTTACCTTGATCATTTCTGGTATTTCATAGCCCCTGACCAGTTCTTCAAAGACACTCATCTAACCACTCCTTGTACGAAAACCAAGAATTTGTATAGTGTGCATTAAAAACTTTTATATAAAGCCGACCGATTTCAACTTCGTGGACTAAACCTTTTTAGAGAAAGCTTTTCCCAACTACTCACTATTGTAACAAATCAAGCGATCCAAAACACCACCGCTTTTTTGCAGTAGTTTCTTGAAGAAGATCTTGATCTACAATTAATAAGAATTTCCTCAAACCTTACATAATAGGGAGATACGCTATTTTATCTACTCATGCATCAATTGCATCAATCGTTTCTTTAGCTTCTTCAAGTTTTTCTTTTTCTTTCTGCTTGGCCACTCTTTTCATTTTAAATGAAGAGTATAACAAAAATATCATAAAAGCAATCAGAAAAAGCCCTATCGGCCTGCTAAGCATTACCAAAATATCAGCATCATATGTTAAAAGTGCTCTTCTTAAGTACTGATCAAACAATCCCCCCACCAAAACGCCAAGAACCAGCGGGGCTAAAGCAAAACCCCTTAATCTTAAAATACAACCAATTACTCCAAAAGCAAGCGTTAGCGCAACATCAAACAGGGTATAATTAGCTGCCCAGGCTCCAAGAATACAAAAAACTACAATAATCGGCATTAATAAATCTCGTTTTAATGACAATATTGAAATTAACTGCTTGGAAAATAAAAAAGTGACCCCTACCATAAATATTGCAGCCAAAAGAAACATCATTACTGTCAAAGTTAAAATACCAGGGGTGTCAATAATCAACATGGGCCCTGGCCTAAAGCCATAAATAAGAAGAGCAGCAAGCATAATCGCAGTAGGCCCGCTGCCCGGAATCCCTAAAACCATGGTCGGAATTAAAGCACCACCGGAAGTGGCGTTATTTGAAACCTCTGCAGCAAGCACTCCTTCGTTACTACCTTTCCCAAATTGTTCTGGAGTGCTAGAACTTCTCTGCGCAAAGGTATACGCTACCCAGGGGGCAACCGATTCACCAGTCCCCGGGATTATTCCCACTCCCATACCAATCAAAGCAGCACGAAATATATCCCTTTTTTTCCTTTTAAATTCATTCCACATAAAGATGGCTTTTTCCGGTTTGCCTGGCAAAGTATAAGGAATTTTTTCTTTTAAAACCAAAAATACTTCGCTTAAACCAAAAATCCCCAGTAATACCGGGATAAAGCTTATACCATAATATAACTCAGGTGAATAAGCGAACCTGGGGTAAGCATATAGAGGCTCAAGGCCCACCATTGCTATCACCAGTCCCATGATACCGGCCATCCAACCTTTTATCGGGTTATCACCGGCTATCGCACCAGCAAGGACAATGCCAATCAGGCACACCAGGGCAAGTTCCCAGTCTCCTAACAGGAGAGCAAGTCTCGCAGCAACCGGTATTAATATAAACATAATCACGGCAGCGATCATTTCTCCTGAACCAGATGAAAGAGTTACGAGGCCCACAGTTTCCCGCGACTTTCCTTTTTTAGCAAGGGGGAACCCGTCAACACAAGTGCAAATTGCACCCGGTGTTCCAGGTATGTTGATCATTATCGCGGTTATGCCGCCGGCAAATATACCGCCCACATACACTGATATGAGCAGCGCCCACCCAATCTCAAAAGGAATTCTAAAAACAAAAGTTAAAAGAAGGGTCATAGCCATTGTAACTGACAACCCGGGCATAATACCCACCACTAATCCAAAAGCAGTGCCGCCAATTAAAGCTAAGATAACTGCAGGGCTTAGCAGTATGTTTAACTGATCTCCAAAGGCTGCTAATTCATCAAAATATATGTTGAAAAAATCCATCATGATCCTCCTGAAGTCGGTTTTAAGGTAATGGCATTCTAAATCCTAAATAAAAGACCAGGTAAACCAATAAAGAAACACCCGATGCTACCAGCAGCATTAACCACAACTTGGTACTTCTGAAATAAAGAAACATGGCCATTAAATAAGCAAATGTCAAACCATAAAATGATGCCCTGCCAACAAGAATAAAATAAATGGCTGTAATACCAAAAACAGCCATCCATCTTTTAAAATCATCATTTCTTAAATTATCTAAAGCCCAACCTATTATGTCGTTATAAGCTTTTTTCATAAGCATTTGGGCTATAAGGATACCGCTTAATACTAACAAAGAAGCCCCCATCAGCAGGGGTATAAAGCCTGGTGCATCTACCAAGTATTTTCCCCTGTGCAGCATCCCGGAGGACTCTACTATGATAAAAACAGCCAAACACAAGAACAAAAGACCGACAAAAAGATCTGAGGTAAAACCCCGATTATTCCCAGCTTGTTTTTGGTTTTGCTCCATATTGTTCCCACCCCTCCCCTCTCTAATTCCCGCATTGAACAACTAAGAACAAAGCATGAAACCCAAAAAGCAAATGAACGCCTTGTAGTGAAGATAAATTATGACCACTATAGATTTGAGTCTTTATATATTTATATACTGTATAGTTCGTAAATGCAACTTTTTTTATATCATTTTTTAATTCAAGGTAGTTGCCTTCAACCCTCAAAATTGTTCATCCTGATTAGCCCAAGATTCTCTATGGCCAGGTTTTATTCAACCCTTACGACTTGTAACCCAAAGCATTTTGCGCAATTAAAGAACGATGTAAATCATTTTGACCTTCTACAATTTGAAACACTTTAGCATCCCTAAAATATCGACCAACATTGAATTCATCTGAGCACCCATAAGCACCAAAGATTTGATATGCATCTGTAGCTATTTTCATAAGAGTATCAGTGGCGTACATCTTAGCCGTGGATGATTCGTAACGAGCTCTATACCCTTTGTCCTTTAAATAGGCTAATTTATAAATCTGGTAACGGGAATTATCCACACCAATGATCATATCTGTTATTTTAGATTGGACCAGCTGGAATTTTCCAATCGGTTGACCAAAAACAATCCTTTCCTTTGCATACTGCAAAGATTCATCCAGGCATGCCCTGGCAACCCCGGCGGCCCTTGCAGCAACACTCAACCGGCCATTTTCTACTGCCGTCATAGCCACATTAAAACCTTTTCCTTCTTCTCCTACTAAGTTTTCCTTACTTACCCTTACCTCGTTTAAAACTACCTCGCCGGATTCAATCGGGCGAAATCCCACCTTGTTTTTTATTGGATGGAAAGAAAGACCGGGTGTATCTTTGTCGATTATAAAGGCACAGATCCCTTTATGACCAAGCGAGCGATCAAGGGTACCAAAAGTTAGAATCCAATCAGCAACATCCAAGAAGCTAATCCACATTTTTGTGCCATTTAAAATATAGTTATCACCGTCTTTTGTGACTGTAGTCTGTAAAGAAGCCACATCTGTGCCAGAGTTAGGTTCTGTAACCCCTGCTGCACCAAAGCTTTTACCTTCTGCCAGAGGTTTTAAATATTTTTCTTTTTGATCCTCTGTGCCGTATTTTAATATTCCAGAACCAATCAAGCCGCTTGCTGTTGACATAGCCAAACCCATAACATGGCAATAATAAGAAAAAGTCTCGATTATTAATGTATAAGTTTTCCAGTCTAATCCAGCGCCCCCGTATTCTTCTGGAATTACTCCTCCTGTGAAGCCCAGTTGCGCAGCTTTTTGAATTATATCCAAAGGATACCTTTCTTCCTTGTCATATTCTTTTACTCGAGGAACAACTTCATCAATACAAAATTCATGTATAGTTTTAGCAACATTCAACTGCATCTCATCAAATTCAATCAAAGTACATCCCTCCGGTCTAGCTAATTTAACCAGGCATGAAAAATATTTAAAAGCAAGGATCTTCCAAATAAAATTCTACCGGATCCTGGATGTTAACTGTTTCTGTTTTGGTCATCGTCCCCGAAGCTAAATCTAATACGCATTCAAGAAGCTTATCAGCCATTTCTTCTATACTACTTTTTCCTTCCATTATCTTCCCACTGCAAAAGTCAACAAAATCCCCAGCTTTCTGACAGGTTCGAGGATTACCTGATAAATACATCATGGGGGTCACAATACCGGCAGAATAAGCAGGCATTGGAGGTGATACAGCCGGCATTCCTTGTCCGCCCAGTTGATACATAAATAAATTAGCCCCTGCTGCTGCCATGCCCAGTGGTAAAGAAAGTGAAGACATCCAGCCATCTATAAAATATAAGCCATTACCCGGAGGGCGTTCACCATACGTTAAAACGTCTGTTATTGGCATGCTGCCTGACTTGGTAATTGCTCCTAAAGATTTTTCTTCCAAAGTCGATATACCGGCTTTAACATTTTCCGGTATTGGGTTGATGTTTCTAATATCTTCCCCTGTTGCTCTTGCTTTTTCTTCTATCTCGGAAACAGCATTGAGCAGTTTTTCTTTGACTTGTTCGTTAATACATCTTTTAGCCAGTTTATCTTCCGCCCCGATAACTTCAGTCGTTTCAGAAAAGAATGCCGTCCCACCCGCATTTACGAGCACATCAAAAGCCTTTCCAACAACTGGATTTCCCGCAACACCGGAAGTAGGATCAGAGGTGCCGCATTTAACTCCAAGAGTAAGATCTTGCAAATCGCACTGTTCCCGCCGGAATTCAGAAATTTGCAAAGCCAATCTTTGAGCCATCTTAGCCCCAATCCCAATTGCATTATAATAACCGCCACTTTCGGTTATATCCAATACTTCGACAGGCTTTCCGGTAGATCTCACTATTTCAGCCATTTCTTCATGCTTCAATTCTTTGGAGCTATAATGATCATCACCAATGATTAACACTCCTCCAACATTGCCGTTTAAGGCTAAACCGGTAAGAGTCCGGGCTATCGTTCTCCTGTCTTTTGAGCTGCGACCTATTTCACCAGTCGAAACAATAGTTTTTGCGCCCCTCACCATACTGCTAACCTGCATTGCCACAGAATTTACCATCCTTTGAACCGGTAAAACCAGCACATAGTTTCTTATGCCCGTTTTTCCGTCAGGTCGTTTATAACCCAAAAACATTTATACTGCCCCCAGTCAAATAGTTTTCCGTTTTTATTAATCTCTTCTGGCCCTAAGCCCTTCTATATTATGAACATGCACTAAACTGCCCGGTTTAATGGCTTCTATCGCCCGGCCAATCGTCTCGCCATATTTTATGATAATTTCATCTTTACCAATTGGACATAAAGCAAACTTAAACCCATAAGGAATGTCTTCCAATAAATCTATTGTTTGTCCTTCATCGATGAGGATTTCATTTCCTGCTGTTAAATCATTTAATGCAATTCCGACATTGTCTTTTTCGTGTAAAACCAGTCCTTCTTTTTTCCACAAAGCAGGAACACTCCTTTACACAAGGTATTCTGACTTTCTTTAACAAACCTGCCCGGTTTTATATACGTTCAATTAAACTAAAGGACGATAAATAGAAAAATCACCAAAGCCCAACTGTTCTGACTTGGTAAGTTTTCCATTGCTTACATCTATCAGTTCCTGAAAGATTTGTTGACCGACCTCCTGCACAGTACTCAATCCGTCTATAATAACACCGGCGTTTATATCAATATTATCCTGCATTTTATTGTAAGTAGAACTGTTGCCACAAATTTTAATTACCGGGGCTATAGGACAACCTACCGGTGTGCCCCGGCCGGTAGTAAAAGCAACAACCTGAGTACCACCGGCTACCATGGCGGTAATTGATTCTATATCATAGCCGGGAGTATCCATGATTATTAAGCCTTTTTTGGAGGGCCGGACTGCATATTCTACAACTTCCTGCACAGAAGATGTCCCGCCTTTATGAATATTACCCAGGGACTTCTCTTCAACTGTAGAAAGGCCGCCTTCCCTGTTTCCAGGAGACAGGTTGCTCATATCTACTCCCTGTTTAAAGCCTCCTTGTTCAGCGCGATGGACGATATCTAGAATTTGCTCCGCTACTTCTTCATTTATGGCTCTGCGGGCCATCAAGTGCTCAGCTCCAACGATTTCGCTTGTTTCAGACAAAATCGAGGTGCCTCCTTCACGGATTAATAAATCGCTGGCGACACCAAGCGCCGGATTGGCTGAAATCCCGGAAGTCGTATCAGACCCCCCGCATTCGAGGGCAAAGGAGAGGTTCGAGAGGTCAAACTCCTGCCTTTTCTGCTTTGAGAGATCTTCGAGCATCTTCTGCCCGATTGTTACCCCCTGGCTAACTGCCTTGATAGTTCCGCCGACCTTCTGGATCACAATAGATTCAACAGGTTTCCCGGTCCGGGCAATTCCTTCAGCAATATCTTCAGCAACCATCTGTTCACAGCCTAAACCCACGACTATGCAAGCACCCACATTGGGATTACTGCCATACCCGATCATAGTTCTTCGGATCTGGTCAGCGCTGGACAGGTAATGGGAGCCGCAACCGTGTTCATGAGTTACATAAACTGCCCCGTGAAGCTGTTCTGCTATTAACCTGGCTGTATCATTTGAACATACTACTGATGGCAAAACCAACAAATGGTTTCTTACCCCAACCGAGTCATCAGGCCTCTGATAACCGTTAAAGATCATTTTTTAAAACTCCTTTCCCTGTTTAGCCTCTCTTTTTCCCCGGATTCCTATAATATTATGTTCATGGACGTGTTCGCCTTTTTCAATATTTTGCATAGCTGCTCCGATTACTTCTCCGTACTTGATGATTTCCTCATCTTCCTGAATAAAACCCAGGGCAAGCTTGTGCCCAAAAGGAATATCCTGGGCAAGAGTTATTTCATCAAAATAATTATCCCCTTTTACGCGCGCCATTTGCCCTTTTTTTAAATTGTCGATAGCAACGGCAACATTATCTTTGGGATCTATGAGAATAGCATTATGTTTTTCCTTATTCATTATGATAGCCTCCTTTCGTGGCCTATATTTCATAATATATTATTGCGCCTGCTTTATTCATTGTTTACTTCCATACATACTTTACAAAATTTCCTAGCAGGTTTTCTTAGCACCTTTTAATTAGACAGGAGAAAGGAAAATTCGCTGAACCGTACCGGAGGCCGCTTCTTCAAAAGCAGAAGCATAGTCTTCTATTCTATAAACATCTCCTATTAATGGATCTACATTCAATTTTCCTGAAGCTATAAGCTGATCAACCAACATCCATGTACTATACATTTTTCTACCCCAAACCCCGGTTATATTTAATTCTTTGCGAATCAAGAAATGATCGGCATCGAACAAGACAGATTCAGTTGGAATTCCCAGCAAACAAAATCTACCATGCCTTTTAAGAATCTCAAGTCCTTCTATAAATGCTTCTTTACTGCCGGAGGCCTCAATTACTGTATCTACCCCTTCACCATTAGTTGCTGCCTTGACAGCCTCAACAACATTATCTTGCCTGGAGTTAAATTGATAATCTGCTCCCATCTTTTGGGCCATCTTCAACTTTGCATCACTCCGGCTGGTAGCAAAGACAATATGCGCTCCCATTTGCTTCGAAACAGCAATAGTCATTAAGCCAATAGGCCCGCAACCCAAAACAGCTAACTTTTCACCACAGGGGTTAGTCTTTTGCAAGGCGTGCACTGCAACACCAAGAGGTTCCATGATAGCGCCTAGCCGCGGATTAATATTTTCATGCACTTTTATGAGACAAGATTCTGGAACCAGGATATACTCCGCAAAACAACCATCATATGTTTTCCCAACACTTCTCATATTAATACAAAGATGCTGGGTTCCACCGCGGCACATGTAACAACCTCCGCACGGAACATGAGTCTCGCCAACCACCCGATCGCCTACGCTAAAGTGCTGGACGTTACTCCCCACATCCACAACCGTGCCGCAATACTCGTGCCCCATAGTAAATGGCGGGCTGGTTTTAGCCGCAATGTGCTTGGGCCACCTGTAAACTGCCTGATCGGATCCGCAAATAGCTGCCACTTCAACTTTTACCAGGACTAAACCCGGTTTTACTTCCGGAATAGGAATTTCCTTAATCTCTGCTCCCGGCTGGGGAAGAGTCTTCCGTAAGGCCTTCATCGTTTCCGGCATATAGCATCTCCCTTTATCATTCTCTTTCAGTTAAATCCAGATTCCTGTAGTGAACGAAACCACAAAGTTTTACAACTCTGTTCTCCATTCAGGATAAGCTTTATCTTCTCCCCTGGCTAAAGCAAGATAACGCTGCTGCAATGCACGGGTAATTTCTCCAGGTTTGCGATCACGGACT
>PWGT01000212.1 GCA_003554535.1 Syntrophomonadaceae bacterium
CCGTTATAACGCATGGGAATCATACCCTCATCAATCGCAATATTCCAGATGTTTTGCGCAGACTGCACTTCCCTGATTGCATTCCTGAGCCTGTCACTAACAGTGAGCAGCTCAAATACACCCGTTCGCCCCACGTAACCGGTGTGATCACATATAGAGCACCCTATAGCCCTATATAGTACCGTTTTATCCCTGTTCTCATCTACAGGATATTCTGGCTCCTTCATTTTCAACTCTTCGTTATCTATGCTGTATTTCTCTCTGCAGTTGCGACATAGTTTTCTCAACAACCGCTGTGATAAAATGCTCGTAAGCGATGACTCAACCAGGTAAGGAAGCACTCCCATATCCAGCAGGTGCACTATTGCTTTTGCTGAATCACCGGCATGAATTGTAGACATGACCAGGTGTCCTGTTAAAGCAGCTTCTGTTGCCATGAACCCCGTTTCCACATCCCTGATCTCTCCAACCATGATCACATCTGGATGATTGCGTAGAATAGAACGCAAGCCGGTATAAAAAGTCAGACCTGCCTTCCGGTTGTAGGGAATCTGGCTTACACCCCGGATCTTTTTTTCTACCGGGTCTTCAATGGTAATTATATTCCTGTTTTCTGTATTAATTTCTGTCAAAGCCGCGTATAAAGTAGTGCTTTTCCCGCTTCCCGTTGGTCCGGCAACCATCAAAAAGCCGTAAGGGTAATTTATTGTTTTTCTAAACTGTTTTAGCTGTTCTTCACTAAAGCCCAGCCTGGCCAGGTTAAGCAGGTTTGGTTCATGAAAAAGCAAACGCAGGGTAATCCTTTCCCCGCAGTATGAAGGAAGGGTAGCCACCCGTACATCAATCAAATCCTCTTCTTTTTGAACAGAAATCCTTCCTTCCTGCGGGATCCGGCTTTCTGTAATATCCAGGTTGGCCAAAACTTTTACCCTTGAGACCAGCGATTCGTGGTAGTCAATTGCTATTGACAACCTGTTATGCAATACCCCGTCTATACGGAACCTTATCTTCACCTCGTCTTCAAGGGGCTCTATATGGACATCATTAGCCCCTTCCCGGACAGCCAGTGATAGTATTTTGTTTAAGAGCTCCACCGACGGAGAAGTAGAAGCCTGACCTGGCGAAAGAACCAGTTTTTCATCTCTTGTTTCTATACCTATTTCTTTCGAATGCCTGAAAAACTCAAAGCTTTCTATTTCCTCCCCGTATTTACTGCTCACCTTGTTTATGAGGGTTTCCAGGTCATTATCTTTAATCAAAACCGGTTGGATATCCTTGCCGGTAATCATACGCAGGTCATCAATTGCAGGTATATCCCCTGGATGCTTCATGGCCACAAGCAAAGTATTCCCTTCCAGCTTAACCGGGAATACCTTGTGACGGTTGGCTGTACTGCGCGGAACTAACCTGACCACCTTTTCATCAAGTTCCAGGTCTTCTATATCGAAATAAGGAACATTATGCTTCCTGGCTAATACCCTGGCCAATTCTTCTTCACTGCAGTAATCAAGCTCAAGGATAATATTGCCCAGGTAGGCGCTGTCCCCCTGCTTCAACTTTTCATCTTGAAGCGTAAGGGCTTCTTCCAGCTGTTCCCTGGTGATGATACCGTTTCTGATTAGTTGTTCACCCAGATAGTTGCTTTTACATTTCAAGAACAAAAGCCTCCCTTTTCGTTGAGATGAACCTTTTTTCTAAAGCATTCTATAAACATCCATAACAATAATAACATTTTGCCACATACATTTAAAAATGCATAGAGAAGCGTACTAAAGTTGGTTTCAGGGGTTAATTTCTTTCACCATAACCCCTTCTTCAAATATCCCTTCTTTAACTTCCCCGTCAACAGTGACCAACCTGCCTTCTCCATGAAAATATCCTTCTTTAAATTCCCCTTTGTAGTATGAGCCGTTAGCGTAAGTTAGCTTACCTAAACCATCAAAATAGCCATGTTTAAACTCTCCCGTGTAAGTAGCCCCGCTTTCCATAACCAGTTCACCTTTACCATGAAAAGTATTTAAGCCCCTTACCTGCCCTTCATATGTACCGCGTCCTTCCATTTCTATAACAGTGGTTCTTGGTAGATATAATAAAGCTAATACCATTAAAAGCAAAATGATGAACCCAGCAGATAATACAAACTGGATTGTTTTTTTAAAATTGTGTTTATTTTTTCCTGGTTTGCTTAATACACTATCTTTGAACTCATATACATAATCATCATCTGCGGTCTGTGTGAGACCTAAAACAATCCAGAATAAAGGTAGATTCATAATTACATCAATATTAAATTGACCTTGAAACAAGTAAGCAATGATCATAAAAATCAGGGTATATTGAACCCAATCTCCTTTTTTCCGCAAGCAAAAATATAGCAAGGTTATAAAAGAAATTAAGGCAAATATACCCATCGTTACAGCTATCTCAAGGAAAGTGTTAAAAGCCTTATCTTCGTTATAACCTCGGGGAACGGGTATGCTTATAGTGTCAGCGCCTATGCCAAAAGCCCAGTTATCTTTTAATATATGCATAGATTCTTGCCATACATATACCCTGATAGATGCAGATGTATCTGTATACTCTGCCACATTCATAATTTCTTCACTAATTGTTGATGCCCGCTCAACAAACTGAAGGTTACTTGTAATAGCAAGGAATAAAGATGCAATTATAAACAAGGCGATGATTAGCAGCAATCTTTTTCTTAATTCGTAGTGTTTAATAGCATAATAAGCAATGATTACAGCAATACCTGCAAAAGCCAACCACGCCCCCCTGGTTAAAGATGCAAGCAGCGCTCCAAAGATTAATCCAGAACAAACCAACCATATATATTTCTTCTGATGTAAAAATAGCATCATTGCAGCAGGAAACATAAATACAGCGTAAGTGCCAAGAAAATTAGGATTACCAAGAGTGCCAAAACTGCTAAAAGATGATCTATATATTTCATGGGGCACTATATTAACTCCGTAATTTTGCATAATTGCAATAATCGATACTACAGCAGCGGCATAAACCATCGGTTCAATTAAACTTTTTCTATTTTCCCTATCAATCCTTGAAGCAAGAACAAAAAGTACCCCACAAAAAAGATAAGTACTTGCCCCGGTAAAGCGAAGACTATCGCCTCCCCAGGCTGTGGCGGTGTCCTCGGATAGTATAGTAGATATCAGCAAAAAAAGAATAAATGCCAATAAAGAAATGTCTGCTTTCCTGATGTAACTTATACCGCTTTTAATTAGAAATATGAGGGCAATGATTGAGATAAGCGCCAGAACGATGTATCTTGGGCCGTAGAAATATGGCAAGGGCCCCGGTACAACTATAAATGGGTATACGGTGACCATAAATAATAAAATTAGAAAACCAAAGTCATGTTTATGGAAATGATTGGCAATGTTGTTTGCGTATTTATCCATAAGCAATACTTCACTTTCTTTTGCATTTTATTTCAAATAAAGTACTACTGCAAAAACTGTTATATTATTGCTAATTTCCCTTAAGCTATAACCATCTTTGATGGCTTCTTTTATATACCTTGCCTTAACAGGAACATAGCACCTCTTACGTGAGCCAAGATTGATTAATTTAAAATCTTTTTATCTGTGCATACGGAAAAATCCCCTCGATTTCTGCCACCTTGGATAAGGTAATAAGAGCACCTGAAAAATTTAACCTGCCTTCGCTTTATAAAGCAGCCTCCCGCTAATGATTGTAGCAGGAGGCCAGTTCACTACTCAATAGCTATACAACTTATTACACAGGGTTACGGAGTTCCATACGTGCCGATCCCAGGTTCTACTGTTATGTTGCCTTCATTGCTAATTGTTACCTCATACTCTGGATCACTACCAATATTACCTTCACCTTCTAGCATCTCCGGTACTTCTGGGTAAGGTTCATCAACATAATTGTCAAAGTCATCACCACCGCCCAGTACGTACCCATCTAAATCTGAGGCAGAGCTAGCATCCTCTGCATAGTATATACTGGCTGCCCCTTGAATAGTTCTTACATTTCCATCGTGGGCACTTTCAGCAGCACTCATTTGGATTCCACTGTAAATCGGTATCGCAATTGCAACCAAAATCCCGATTATTACTACCACGACCATCAATTCAACCAGGGTGAAACCTTCTTCTTGCTTATGCATCATTCTCATTAGTTTTTGCATTTTAAAACTCCTTTCTAAATGTGTATATTTCGGGCCGTATCAATTTGATCACAGCACCAGGATAAA
>PWGT01000114.1 GCA_003554535.1 Syntrophomonadaceae bacterium
AATATTTGCTAGTTCCCCACCGATCCATGTTTCAGCCTTGCTGCCAGTACGTACAGCAACTAAAACATCCGTATTCTTAATAATTTTCTCACTGTAATCCTTACCTAATTTATCAAACCATGCAGGGAATCCCCATGGAGAGCAAGGCACCCTGTCTGGCTCTTCTAAAGCGAAAGCTTTAAGTATTCTTTCCCTTGAAGTTAATTCCATACTTGTTTGTTCCTCCTTTTATTTCTTTTTTCTTAAATCACTCTATATATTATTAACTAGTAACTATAAATTAATTCAGTATTACCCACCCCCCAAGCTTTGAATATCATTTATTTAAAATATTAAGATTTATATTTACACAGCAGATGAAATGTGTACTATGTAACATTTAACACGTAGTATACTACATGGTAGTAAAAATGTCAACGCTATTCACCTATTAAATTTTGGCATTAAGCAAATGAAATCTTTTTAGCTCCAAACTAACCTGATTGTTTAATCTGGAAACACAATTATGAATGCTAACACTTCTAGCCGTTATAGCAGTTCTACCATTAAAACCTTTAGAACCAGGGATTTAACGACCGGGGTTCAGGAAGGGTTAGTTTTGCATACTCCGGTTTGCCGACTGCCTTACTATGGAGAAGCTTGGCCTTGGTTCTTCGTTTCCACTTAGCAGGAATTTATGGGACTTCCACCTGTAAAACTGCGAGCATGCCGGAAACACAAAACATATGAAAAAGCTTTATCCCCATGCTGCTGCAGGGTTTTGGGTCGAAAACTTGCCCCCCGCAATTTCTACCGCTGCCCCGGTAACATAAGATGCTTTAGGGGATGCCAAAAAAACCAACGGTGCCGCTATTTCTTCAGGCCTAGCTGCTCGTTTTAATGCTATTTGAGACTCAATCAATTCCTTATTCTTTTCAATTAGTGAAGAAGTCATCTCTGTGGCAGTAACTCCCGGGATATACGCATTGACTCTTATATCCCAGGGAGCCAATTCAGAAGCCATGGTTTTTGACAAACTATTTATAGCAGCCTTGGTAGCAGCATAAGAGCCAGAACCCACACTTGAGATTAAAGATGCAAAAGATGATGCATTCAATATTACCCCCGGCGTGTTCTGCTTTTTCATCATTTGACTGGCCTTTTGCGAACATAGGAAAACGCTTTTTAGATTAACCCTGAACATTTCATCCCATTTTTCTTCTGGTTCCTCCATTAATGGAGAGTTATACCAAACTGTTGCAGCATTATTTACTAGAATATCTATTCCACCCATTACCTGTTGAACCTTGTCAAATAAACTATTTACGCCTTCTTTGCTAGTTATATCTACTGCAATGCCATATACATCTTCACTTATTGTTCTTAGCATCTTGAGAGTATTTTGTAGTCTTTCTTCGTTAATTCCATTAATCATCACTATGGAACCTTCTTGCAAAAAAAGCTTTGCAGCAGCCAATCCTATCCCCCTGGTCGAACCTGTAATTAAAACTCTTTTTCTATTTAGCTCTAAATCCATTTACTAACACTCCTTTTCTTTGCTTCTTTCAAAGATTGTTTTTGCGCAATTCAAATGCTCATTCAATGATTCATAAGCTTCAAAAGAATTACCACTTGCCATATTATTATAAATTGCAAGGTGTTCCTGGTACCCCGTATTTAGCCTTCCTTTTTCTTTTAAGGTCTGGATGCTTATTTTTTGAATTCGACTGCGTGCATCTGTAATAATTTGAGAAAAACGATCATTATCAACAAAATTAACGATCTCTTGATGAAACACAAAATCTAGTTCAAGAAAATCTTTAACCAACGTCATATTCTGCTTATCAATCAGCTTTTTTTGTTCCTCAATGTTTTCCCGAATTATGGTAAGTAGTTTTGTGACCAAGGGATTATTTATTTCTTCAGCAATCCTTCTCACACAATAACCTTCTATAGCTTGTCTAATTTCGAAAATATCTTTAACTTCTTTTTTTGTCATGGCTTTGATAACTATACCTCTATATGGAATAATATCTACCAAGTTTTCCTGATTTAACTGCAATATCGCTTCCCTGACAGGTGTTCTCGAAACATCTAAAAGGTCAGCAAACCATTGTTCTGAATAAATCTTTCCTTCTTCTAACTCCCCTATAATGATAGCTTCCCTTAAATAAGAATAAACCTGCTCTTTTAATGATGGAATTTTAATTATTTTTTTATCCAAACCAATCACTCCTCTACCATGTAGTATACTACATTCTATATAAAATTCAAATACCCTTGTTGCCAAAGGGGGAGGGTTTTGTGGTAATATTTTGCGTTTCTGGACCATACAAATGTTTTTTCCTGGAATTTTTAGTTTCAAGAAAAACCAGGCCGGCCAGAAAAAGATCCCTTTAAATGCCTACAGCCTCCCGGGTGCTGGCGAAACTTATCCATTAGCTATGTTGGAAACTATTCATATTTCAGCAGCAGCCGGAAGTGATATCCTTGGTGGAGCGGGCCAGGTAGAAACAGCAAGCACTCAGTGCCCGCTGCAATTAATTTTTGATAATGATTTGGCCGCAATGGTCAAGAAACTATCTGCGGGATTAAGCGTTGATGAAGATAACCTGGCCTGGGATGAACTCTTGCAAGTGGAACCGGGCGGGCACTTCCTTGACAAAGAACACACCTTCAGGCACTGCCGCAGCCTCTTGAGCCCCCTCAAATTTACCCACCGGTCCCGCAAACCCTTGGTACAGGAGCGAAAGGGTAATTACTTAACAAAAGCCAAAGAGGCTTATGAAAAAATATCGAGCAAAGAATTAAAACCGGTTCTTTCCAAAGAAAAATCCCGGGATATAAACAGCCTGATCAAAGAAGCAGAGCGCTATATTTAAATAATTTAGGAATAATTTAGGGACACAATGATAATTATTGCTATCAAACAGGATACCAAAATTAAATCTATCCGCTTCTTCTCTTGTCTTCATCCATGCCATTTTCAATATCACCTCCAGCCCAGTTCTTCTTCAATAGCCCTTCTAAGTGGAGGATTGATACTGGCGGGCGCATTAACGATATAGGTTCTTGCTGCATCAAGTGAGTTTTCTTCAAGGCTTTTTAAATAAGCAATAACATTCTCTGCAGTAAAAGCCATACCCGTTCGTTCCGTAAAATTTGCAGGCAAATCGATCCAGACAGCAGCATCCAAACCTTTATCTCGTAGCCAGTTTTCCATAACAAAAACCAGCTCTTCTATTACCTGGCATCTGCTTTTGCCATCCCTCAATGATAGATAACCAATTTTTTTGTCATTAGTTCCCTCCCTTAAGCTAAGGCCCTTTATGGCATCGTTCAAGTTTTCTTCTTCAGCGTAACCCCAGAGGGTTTGCACAGGGGAAACATCCCGGTAAAGAACCAGGGTCAGTCGGCCGTCCTGTGAAACCCTGGCAAACTCTACAGGCAAATACGGACCGTCACTTTGCCAGGTTCCCTGAAGCTTTAAACTCACCTGATTCCAGATGAGCGAACCCCAGCCAATATAGGCTATTTTCATCTAACCACCAACTTAAATAGAATTTACCTCACCTAAAGCTTAGAGTTCCAGTATTCAACAAAAGCCTCATAACCTTTCTTTTCAATAAAATATGGCACTAACTGTTCGCCTTTAATTTTATATGAATTTATCCACTCTACACCTTCTCGGCGAGCTTTCTCTATCCGGTGATTTCCATCGATCATATTGTAAGCACCCGCACGAATTTCCGCTTGTAATACAGTTTTATTAACATCAACCGAGGATATATGATCCTCATTAACCGCGTTTAAAGAGCGTAACCTGAACCATGAACTAACATTAATTGGCTCTTCTGCAACTTCAAGCTTTCCTGCTAAGATGTCTTCCATTATCCGGGTAATATTGAATTTAAAATAACCGTTCCGGAAAATCTCATCACCATCTCGAGTTGGAAGCGGCTCGAACTTTTTATCAAGCTTAAGCTTTCTGCTTCTAGTCATATAAGTTTATGCCTCCAGCAAATATTTTTTAGAGAATGGGGGAAACCGATATATTGGTCAAAATTACATTCATTTAATTTCACCCTGCCACACCTAAATGATGGCAGCCTTGCTAACTCTATATATTTTAACTGCCGAACTATGTAGTTTCATCTTGCCAAACACACACCTCACAGGAATTATAGCACGAACAATAAAAATTACGCTCAACTTTGAACTTATTTTTCACCCATGAC
>PWGT01000169.1 GCA_003554535.1 Syntrophomonadaceae bacterium
ACCCTTCGGCGGGATGAAAGAGAGCGGACTGGGGCGCGAGGGAGGCATTCAGGGCCTTGACGATTATCTGGAAACCAAGGTGGGCGGGTTCTCCATATAATGATTGCCATAATCTTAACAAAGATCTTTAAATGTATTCAAAAAAACGTGTATCATTTGGGCAAGTGCCTTATATTTTTTGGGCAAGTGGTATTTTTATTACCTTAAAATGAAAGATGGTAAATAACTGTGATTAACATTTATTTTAGTGAAGACGATAATGGTTATATTGCAGATATTCCTAATCTTTCTTGATGTTCTGCATATGAAGATACCCGGGAAAAAGCGTTACAAGAATTTTTTGGCAGGCAAACCCCGGAACTGCAGCCCAGATGTGCAACAGAGAAAAATCTATAAGAAACATAAAAAGCGTATTGTTAAAGGTGTTTGCATGGCAATTTGGATGTAAATGCCTTTTTATTCTCAGCAGGTGTTATGAAAGGAGAAAACAACTCAGTATAGAAATTATCTTATTAATTCCCGTCTAATGGATAGAAAGGTGCTTTTGATTTTTGTTGATTAATGGTTATTACGCATTTGATTAATAATGCGAAATAACTTAATACGCAAAATGTTATTTCAATAACTGAATAAGCTTGTCAGTTATTGTATTGAATTCAAAGACGTTTATTCTGCCAATTTTTTTATTAACAATTGAGCTTTTTAAAGTAAAGAGACGAGATATTCTGGCAACAGTAGGCTTGGGAAGACCTGTGCCTGCTAAATTGTTTATAGGAATGTCTACAGCGGGGTCAGTATCTTTTGTTGAAGTAAGCATCATGCAAATTAGTTCATTACGCGTTGGTATGCTTGCCAATATTAATGCTGGTCGTTTCTTAGCATAGGTCAGTTCGCTGAAAGGAAATGGTACAAGAATAATATCCTTTTTATTATAGGTGGTCATAGATACTGTCCTCTTCATTATCCCAATCTTCAAAAACAGGTTCTGTAATTTTCAACAACCCAAACAATTCCATATTTTCCTTTAGTTTTTCAAGTAACTGCATAATCTCATCGTTGTTCATTCTTTCGAATAATATCTTTGCCATTTCCTGTTTTTCAGCACTTGACAACTTTTCAATTTCTGTCGTGAGATGTTCAATGTTTGACATGCACAATCACCCCGGTGTTATTATACCAAATATTTTCTGATGTTTCTATGCACATTCTCTCAATAATGCGTCACAGATCATCAAATTAAACACTCTTTTACTTTGTGTATATGTATATAAAGAGGGAACCTTCTATCTCAAGGGGTTCCCTCTTTTCTAGTCAAGATAATTATTTACCCCTCCTTTATTTTCCACAGTTAAAGTTGCATACCCATTATGAAATGCAAATGCGCTATCGCTGCGGCGGATGGCCTGGGCAGGCAGCACTTTTCTGAACTACTGTAAAATCCAGGGAATGGTAGCAAACTTGCTGAGGTAACTAACCAGATATAATAATTACGTTCCAACTTTTCTGCTCATAGACGCTCATAACGAGATATTATATACAGGCAAAAAAAGTGTTGACTTGTTACCCCTTATGTTATATAATTATAACAACAAATGATAAAAATATATCATTATGTTAATTTAAAGTAACTTTAAATGGGGTGAAGGTTTTGAAGAAGAACAAGTTGAGGTATATGGGTTTTCTGGGACTGCTCGGTTTATTAGGGTTGGTTACGGGCAACTATGGTTTCTTTGGCTTTTTTGGCTTTTTCGCGTTTTTTGGTGCGGCGTTTAAAAAAACAGATGAGTTTTTGAGGAAAAACTTAAACCGGGCCGGATTAAACGGTTTTGTAGTAGCCGTGATCGGGCTTGTTTTTTCAATGGTAATCATCACCAGCCTGGAAGCGCTGGAAGCTGCCGCTCTGCTCATCGCTTGCACCTTTGTCGCATCCATGCTTACTTTTACATTTTCACTGCATTTCTATGAGAAGTAGGGGTGATAAAATGGAAAACGTATATTTCAGCTCACGCATTAAAGAGTTGAGAGCAAGGTACAACTTGACACAGGAGCAACTGGCGAACATGGTCGATGCTCGCCGTGAAACCATCGGCCATATTGAAAATAACAAGTATAATCCCTCTCTTGTCCTGGCTTATAAAATCTCCAGGGCGCTAAAAAGCACAATTGAAGAGGTTTTCATTTTTGAGAACAATACTTAAACTAAGAAAGCCAGGCTGGTAAAGCCTGGCTTCAAGTTTTATGCCCGCGTCTTATTGTTAAAAACAAACGTGATCCACGGATTAGCCATATTATTAAGTTGAGTTTATTATAAAGTCCTTCTGTCAGTACAACCTATCGCACAGTGGGAATACGTTTTTCTCTCGGGTCCAGCTAGGCAAGCGGCCCCTTTTTATTATCAATCCATCTAAGCCCATCCTGGACGAGCCGGAGCGATATTTTTTCAGTGCAGTTTTGCCGCGCAGTAAAATATTTGCCCAAAGCACGCAAGACTTACCTATTAAGGGCCTAAGGGCCTAAGGGCATTAGCCTTGGCTGCAACATAATTGTTCCTTCTTTGTTTTTCTATGCGCTTGTTGTTATTGATAATAAATGCTAATATTGAGATGCAATTCAATTATTAATAATGATATGGTTCTTATGAGCCGTAAACCAAATTTTATTAGTAATATGGCGGAGTGATGATTGTTGAAAAGAAAAGACAACATTTTGCTTCTGGTGATAATCTATTTGCTGCTGGTGGGCATATTTTCCGGCACCGGTGCCGGAGTAAAGAAGTTTGCGATTTTTGCCGGCTTGTCAGCAATTGTCCTGGTGTCAGCCCTTATAGTCAGGCATTACTATTTGACAGATAAAAACTCTCTTAAACAGCGAATTATTGCGATTTGCATTTCTTTTGTGAAACTCTCTGTATTTGCCGTGGTTGTGGAGGAGTTAACGGGTTTTTCGCTTAATTATGACACGTTGATTATTTTTTTTGTGGCGCTATCGATTTTTACCCTGTGGGAGTTTTTGGATTTAAAGGTATGGGAAAAAGGAGTTCTACTACTGGTCCTGGTTGCCGTGCTCGGGGTAAGAGCGTACGAAGGCGCCGAGCCTTCCACTGCATACCAGCTCTACCGTTCCGAGCTTGGAGATGTCAACAGCTATGAAGAAATACAGGACCTGCTTATGGAAGACTACCGGGAGGAGTTTGCTCCGGAAGATTTCCAAGACCTAAATCCCTACCTGGACCCTTTCCATGGGCAGCGGTTTTTAAGACTTTATCAACCAGCTCTTTTGGAGTTTGAAGATGGACAGGTAGTCATGCTGGAAGTCTCACGCGAAGATCCGGATAACGAACTACGGTTTAACAACATTGAACTCCTGCCGGAGAAAATCGGTTCATATTTTCGGTATTATCCCCTGGAGATAGAGCGGGAAGCGGATTATCCCCAAGATAGAGAGGAAGGGGATAAGGAAATAATTGAAGCCAGAGGTGCGTTTCTTAGCCGTGCCAGCCGTTACCAGCAAATGGAATGGTATGATAAACTGATCAGTGTGTTTGGGGAAAGGGAAGTTTGGGATGACCTATGGGGTGAGCTGGAGGGTTTGCAAGCACCGGAAGGGCCTGTACGTGGTGCGGGCACCAGTAAGGAAGGATACCTGCATTTCAGGTTTTGCCGGGACTGGGAGGTAGATGAAGAAGTGCTGGATGAGATATACGCCAGATTCCGGGACAAGGCGGAAAAGCACAACATTCCAGATCTTCCGGTTGTATTTGAATGGGTTGATTGAAGTAAAAAAGGGTATATTAGCCCTTTATCCCTCTATCTTTAAGGTACGTTTGCAGGTGAATATGCAGATTCCCGGAAATAACCTGTTCGCCAACCTATATTCCATAAACTTGACCCCGCCCTTTGACCCCATCCCTTCTAATACTATATCACTGGGGAGGTAAAAACAGCTTAAAAATATCTGCACATTTCTTTACTTTTATAAACAAATATGGAATAATAATCATAAAGAGAGGTTATTATGTCACAGTTTTATTCTATAGGTGAAGCTTCTAAAAAATTAGGGGTTACAATCAAAACAATACGGGAGTGGGATAAATTAAACAAAATCAGAACTGTTAAAACTCCCGGCGGA
>PWGT01000092.1 GCA_003554535.1 Syntrophomonadaceae bacterium
ACCGGGTGAATCGCCACCTTGACCTCTTTCCCGTCCTGCTCCAGGGTATCGATCAGCGACTTCACTCCCTGCTGGGCCTGGGCCAGGGCCATACCATAACCGGGGACGACGATCACTTTTTCGGCTTGCCGCAAAAGTGAAGGAGCGTCACCGGCAGGAACTGAAGACTCTTTACCGCCAGGTGGAGCTGCTGCCCCCGAAAACCCCTCTAATTCTTCTCCGGCCGTTTCATAACCCTTAGCAGCTTTTTCTATTTCTGACGCATCCCGGTCTTGATCGATGGCTTCCTTGCCTTCATCTTTTTTAAAACCGGTTTTAAACCCTCCCAGTACAGCCGGCAAATTCCTGTTCATCGCCCTGCACATTAACTGGGTAAGAATCATCCCGGCCACCCCGACCAGGGCCCCGACTCCGGTTAACAAGAAATTACCTACAGCCAGGCCGCTTACAGAAGCAGCTACACCGGACAGGGAATTAAGGAATGATATAATTACAGGCATATCAGCCCCACCAACTCGTAAGGCCATCAAGAACCCGTATAAGGCGAATAATGCAAGGACAAACAATTGATAGGCCGGCGCCTGCTGGAGAAGAACAGTAATTATGAAAGCCGCACCCGCCAGCAATAAAAGCCTAAGCACCAGGTCGTGTCCCTTCAAAAACACCGGTTTTTGGGAAATAAGCCCCTGCAGTTTCAAAGCGGCGACTAAACTTCCGGTAAAGGTAAGAGTACCAATCCCCAGGGCCAGGGCTGCTGTCAGCCAAAACAGCCATAACCCGGTCCCCGTTTCCATAAACATAGCCGTCCCGGCTACTAAAGCCGAAGCCCCGCCTCCCAGGCCGTTAAAAAGAGCTACAGTTTGAGGCATTTGGATCATTTTAACCTGGCGGGCCAGAAGGACCCCAACAATCCCGCCTATTACAAGATATAACCAAACCGGAGAATCAACTACACCCAGTTCCCAAAACACATATCCTATAGCTAAAACCATGGAAAAAGCACCCAGGCGGTTACCCCAGAGGGCAGTTCCGGGTGATTGCATCAAGCGGATACCAATTAAAAAACCTACAGTTATCAAAACCGGGATTATTAGTTCGAGCAAAGTAATTGTGATCACCCCTCACTTTCCTGCTTTTCTTCATGTTTAAACATGCGCAGCATTCTTTCTGTAACCCAAAAACCGCCGGCAACATTAATCATGGCCAAAATTATTGCCACCGCTGCCAGGCTTTTTACCCCCGGCGGAGCGGTGGCATATATGGCAATTGAACCCAGGACCGTAATCCCGGATAATGCGTTCATTCCTGACATTAGCGGAGTGTGCAACAAAGAGGGCACTTTAGATATAACCTGGTACCCCAGAATAGCGCATACCACAAGGAAAATAATGATTGTAGGTGTCAATTTTTATAACCTCCCCGCTTCGAATATATGATTAAAAATTAATGCCCTTCCATCGCTTTTAAAGTTCCTTCATGGACCACTTTCTTATCTTTAGTCACCAAAGATTCTTTGATCACTTCATCTTCAAGATCATATTTAAGTTTTCCTTCATCTACTAAATAACCGAGATAATTATAAGTATTCTGGGCAAACATCCTGGAGGCATCGACAGGCAAATAAGCCGGTATGTTTAACAATGCGCTGATAAAAATGCCTTCATAGTTATATTCTTCGCCCCGGCGGGACAACTCGCAGTTACCACCCTGGTCTATGGAAATATCGACGATAACCGATCCTTTTTTCATCGATGCCACCATTGATTCGTCTACCAGGAGAGGTGCTTCTTCACCCGGGATTAAGGCAGCCAAAATAACCAGATCACTTTCTTTCACATGAGTGGCTAGCACTTCCCTTTCTTTAGCATACCATTCATCAGGAAGCCTTTTTGCATAGCCCCCGTCACCGGTGCCCAAACCTTCCGGGAGATCAAAATCAATCGATTCGGCACCCAGACTTCTGGCCTGTTCATTAGCCTCCGGCCGGATATCGAGAGTTTTCACCTTTGCCCCCAGGCGTTTGGCAGTAGCAATAGACTGCAAACCCGCCACGCCAACCCCGACCACCAGGGCCTGGGCTGGTTGGATCACTCCGGTGGTAGTCGGCATCATCGGAACAAAACGGGAAAGATTATAAGCTGCTGTAATCACTGCTTTATAACCTGCCACAGTACTCATTGAAGTAAGGGTGTCTAAATGCTGGGCGCGAGATATACGGGGAATGCTATCCAAAGTAAAACTGGTAATCCCCCGATCTGCCAACATTTTCACCATCTCATGGTTGGCAGGATTAGCCGGGTGCAGGAAAGAAATAAGAATGCTTTTTTCCGGCATGAGTTCTACTTCATGCTTGCCGAGCTCTTCGTTCATTTGAGGCTCTTTAACCTTGAGAATTATATCTGCATTTTTGTAAACATCTACAGGATTTCCTACGATTTCTGCCCCGAATTGTTCATATTCCTGGTCACTGAAATAAGATTCCTTCCCGGCTCCTTTTTCCACCAGAACCCTGGCACCGCTTTTAATACATTGTTCAACCGTTTGCGGAGTGGCAGCAACTCTTCTTTCTCCGGCCATGATCTCACGTGGAACCGCGATAGTTAGGCCACCGAATTTCATTACTTTACATCTCCTTTTAATTAATATTCTTGGCTCCGGCAAAAACAACACTACTTTGCCTTAAAGGCCAGTTTAATTGTTCCTTAAAAAACATTAAAAAGGACACGCTACACCAACCTTTATCGATGGGATGGGTGCTGATGTCCAAATTACAAGCAATAAGCCTCTAAAATATTTATAGAGATTCACTGCTGGTATGCCCTGCAAAAAGCAGGATTTTTCCAGAGGCCCGTCCTCCTTTAAAGCTGAAAAAAAATCATCGCCGATATGGCATGAACAATCATACCGCACAACAATATATAAAGGGTGGTTCCTACACTTAAATTTTAAAGTCTTTCGTGTTACATTATACTAATTTCGCTAAAACCTAAAAAAACCCTTGAACCAATTAATTTTTATTTTTCCGGACTCGAAATTGTTCTCCCAGGGCGGGAAAACCGGGATATGGGCATTCAATACTTTTTTTTAATTATAATAAAATTTTGTTATATTCGTCAACTATAATAAAATTTTGGTTAAATAGTTCAGGCTTAGCTGGCCACAGTTTTACATGGCAGTTTAAATAATTATTTTTTTTGGGAAAATTGTTTAAAAAGAAGGATTATCAAATCCGGCAGCGAATTAATTAATTTGACTTGCGGAAAATTAAGATATCAATAAATTTTTTTATTCCGGGAGGTGTAATGGGCTGATTACAAACATTAGGGAGGTGCTGAAAACTTAAATCAAACCATGGTAAGTGGGTATTAGAGTGCTTAAAAACCTAATAAAGGAGTGGTTTTAAAATGGCAGATGCCCTCTTAGCATTCAATGATTGGCTAAACAGCATTGTGTGGGGACCGCCTTTTATGGTGCTTTTAGTTGGTACCGGGTTGTATTTAACTGTCCGTTTGGGCTTTTTCCAGTTCACCCATCTTGGCCATGCCTGGAAAAATACTTTTGGACGCTTCCTTGCAAAAACCAAGGAAGAAGAAGGCGGTGCAATTACATCTTTTCAAGCTGTAGCTTCGGCCATGGCTGCGACGATTGGCGTGGGAAACATCGCCGGAGTCAGTACTGCTATCGCTTTAGGGGGACCCGGGGCAGTATTTTGGATGTGGATTACCGCCCTTGTCGGTATGGCCACCAAATTCGGAGAAGCCAGCCTGGGTCTCAAATATCGAGAGATAGACGAAAAAACCGGAGAAATATCCGGTGGTGTCATGTATTACATCGAGAAGGGACTGGGGCCCAAATGGAAACCTTTAGCAGTTATTTACGGCTTGCTGGCCGGGATCGCTGCTTTCGGTATCGGCTGCATGGTACAGGCTAACACTGCAGCTCACGCTTTCGAGACGGGCTTCGGCGTCCCCCCTTATATTTCCGGGATAGTTATTGTCGTCCTGGTAGCACTGGTTACCCTTGGGGGGATTAAGCGTATTGCTATGACCGCAGAAAGAATTGTTCCGGCAATGGCCGTTATTTACCTGGTTGCCGCACTGATTATCGTAATTATGAATATCAGCA
>PWGT01000170.1 GCA_003554535.1 Syntrophomonadaceae bacterium
TAGTTAAAAAGTAATACGTATTCCAGTGACGTTTTAATGTGCCAAAAGGATGCTCCACCATTAGTGTTCTTAGCCTATACTTATTGTTGTTGGCTGCAGTATGAGCATCAATAGAATCTAATAAGTCCTGGTCAACATGACGAAAGATGCTTCTACCTCTTTTACTTTTAGTGCACCTGGTTTTATATGAACAACTCTGGCACGCCTGGAAATTGTTATAGTCATACCCCAGTACTTTCTTATCACTATTTCTCCTGGTTCTACCACGGCTCAATTCTTTTCCATTGGGACATATATAAACATCTTCTTCCTGATTATATCTAAATTTATTCGGATAAAAGTCCCGGTCCCCGGTACCGTTAGAATAGCTTTGTTTACTTACATAAGGTGTTATTCCGTTTTCTACACATGCTTTCAGGTCTTGGGTATCGTAATATCCTTTGTCTGCTAAAGCTTCTAATTCATCTACCTCAAAGATTTCTTTGGTCCTACATGCCATGTAATTCAGCTGCCCTAGATCATTAGGCTCGGTGGTTACTTCAAAATCAGGGACCAGCTTATGCTTGGAATCTACAGTGACCTGAACATTGTAGGCAACATCTACACCGTTGTTGTTGCTGCTCATTAGCCGAGCATCAGGGTCTGTGGTAGACATCTCGTTGTCACCTTTTTCTTCTAACTCTTGTTGATAGTTTTCATATTTTTGCTTACGTTGACGTAGCTGCTTGAGCCTTTCTTCTATCTCTTCTTTAGTGGGCTGGCGGTCGATACTTTCTGCCTCATCGTTTTCCTCAAGTTCTTCTAAGTATTTATCGATCTTTTCATCAAGGTTTTTAATTTGCCTCTGGAGTTTCTTTTTAGTGTGATTATTCTTCTTAGAGTTGGAGGCTTTAAATTTAGAGCTGTCTATGGCTACCATTTCTTTGCCATACAATCCCCACTGTTTACAAAGTCGGTTGAAGTCACGGTAAACTTGCTTTATGGCTTCTTTGTGGTCTTTTCTAAAATCTGCAATGGTTTTAAAATCAGGGGTCAGTTTGTTCTAAGTATTCATCTATTACCCGTACTTGACTATCATTGCTAATGTAATCATTAAGGCTTTCCGGAAATAAGATTATTTGGCCCCTGTTTTCTCCTTCAATATGTGGCATATAGACCCCCCATATACGTTAATTCTGCCTTATATTAAGGATTCTATGTTATTATTTAAATACCCTGTTTATAGAAATGATTTTTGGCATATTTATCACACAGTCTGACGGTCCTTTATACCCTCTATCTCCTCCTTCCTAATCTAATAGTGTTCCTGGGCACCGCGCTTCGTCGAAATGGAGGCTATCCGTGACAGGGCGCGTGCTGCGCGAACCGTTCTCATATCTTTCAGCCTCTGTTCCAGATCATCTTCTTCGTCACAGTGGGGTCAATATTTTTTGTTGAAGTAAGCATCATGCGAATCAGCTCATCACGTGTTGGTATGCTGGTTATTATTAATGCTGGTCGTTTCTTAGCATGGGTCACGCTGCTTGAGTAAAAAGAGCAAGAGTGCGCCTCACCAGACATTTTGCCCGGCTATGATAAGGGAATTGAGGAGCACCACTTCCCCGAAGAAAAGATTAGAGAAGCCATTGAACGCGCAAAGCAAGAGGATAATTCACAATGTGAAAGGTGGCCTGTAACTGCCGGAACCACAGTGTAAAGATTGGTGGAAAACATATTGAACATCAGGGGATAATCATAATGTGAGAGTAATTAATTGTTCTATACAGGCGAATTGATGGAAAAAACTCTTTCAACTCGTTTACAACAAAACTTCTATTTTGCAGCAAAAACATAAGATTTGGCAACGGTTGGTTCAACATCCTAATAGCAAACCGCCTTTAATAACATCACCTGATCCAATCAAAATCCATATCTTCTTTCTGTTCCAAAATATCAAATTCATGATGATCTGATGACAAAACTGACGCTTTTCTTACAATAGATTCGCCGAGGACAATAGCGTCTGCCAGGGAAATCTTATATTTTGCTTTGAGCCTTCCTGCTTCTTTAAAAATATTTTCGCTCAATTTGTCGTTAATATAAATTACTTGTTTTAATATTAATTGATAAGTTTCATCCGCTTTATACGCACCTTCTTCACGATAAATACCATAATAAATTTCCAGTAAATTTACTTTATTCATATATATTTCTATCTCACCATTTTGTGCTTTTTCCAACATTTCCTCTACTTTACCTGCTCCGATTTCATCATTTATAAATGCTAATAGAGCACATGCATCCATTACATATTTACTCATTTTCTAGTTCCTTTTCTTGTCGTTTTTGGTTAAGGTATTTTTCAGTAGTAAAGTTGTTGCCTTTCAGAAACCCTCTAAGCTCTTTTATAGGATTATCTTGCACGGGTTTAATCAAAATACCTTCATCGGTTTCAACAATCTCAACCTTTTCACCTTTTATTTTTTGAGCGATACTTTCTGGTAGCCTTAGCTGTTCTGTCTTTAATATAAGACCCATTTTTATACCTCCATCCATAATCCATAATGGCGGATAATTTATGTCATATGTTCTTTATGGTCATTTTACCACTTGCAAATTTATCACGCCTATGTAACATATATTATAACATATCTCAATTAATTTACAATTAGAGCCATTTACACTCAGTGCTGATGTTTTTACCATGTTTTTACTATATGGCCCTCCTGGCACTTCTAAAACCACCTTGGTTAAAGGTATAGCGAATGAAATGCAGTGGGACTTAGTTATTCTTTCACCATCAGATTTTATAGTAGATGGAATTGATAAAGTAGAAATAAATTCTACTTTTGGGCGCGTGACAGGGTAAATTATATCTGCCCGGGATTTTCTAGATCCAGGTATATCTCTCCGTCTTTCAGTTCAATTATCCGGTTGGTTTTCTCTGCAATTTTCTTATCGTGGGTAATAACAATCAAGGTGGACTGCATTTCATCGTTTATATCCTTAAGCAGTTTGTATATTCGATCGGTGGTTTCCGAATCCAGGTTGCCGGTGGGCTCGTCAGCCAGTATAACCTGGGGTTGGTTAAACAACGCCCTGGCAATAGCTGCTCGCTGCTGCTGACCGCCGGACATCTCCCCGGCCAAATTGTGCTTAACTTTTTCCAACCCTACCATCTCTATGAGTTCCTCTGCTCTCTTCCGCATCTCTTTCTTCCCCTGCTTCTTCTGGATAAAGAAAGGCATCATTATATTCTCCAGGGTGGTAAATTCTGGCAGCAGGTAGTGAAATTGGAATATGAATCCCAAAGTTTCGTTTCTCAGTTTGGCCAACTGGTTCTTGCGAAGACTAACCGTATCCACTCCGCCGATATAAACTTTTGAAATAGCAAGGACACTGGCTATACCCAAAACTACCGCTACCACTACAAATATCTGAATCATGGCGTGGAAATTATTCCAAACAAGTTGACGCCAAAGGATGTTGAAAAGGCACTCGAAGAATCACGCAAACATTTTAGCGGAGAGAAAGTGGAAGGTGTAAAGAGGTATAACAGCGCCGAAGAATTAGTTAAAGATTATGTGGATAAGTAGAGTAGACAGCAAAGAGAAATATAACGAAAGTTCGGATAATCGAAGATTCGAAAAAAATACAACTAAAGAATGCTGTATTTGCGGTCATGAGGAAAAGAAAGAGCCAGAGGTAAGAAAGTTTATTTGTGCTAAATGTGGCACAAATCTTTCAAGAGATATTAACAGTGCCGTTAATATCGCCAAAAAAGATAATTTGTTGCCTGGCTCGAACCATATAGACTGGGATCTATCCCAGCCTATGTGCATTGTCGGGTGGAATTGTCGGTCTTGCAAGATTATTAAGACTGAGATTTCATCCATGGGCATGACCACCAGTCTGGCGCTGTGGTCTATAGGCCTGGGGGCTATTTCGTTTTATGGTTTGGAGCTGGTACTCTGGTAAACTTACGCCTTTAGGTGCCCTGTAGAGAAGTGAGTCTGTACTTAACCTTCCCCTACGAGGTGGCCTCGTAGGGGGGTGTTGCAGATACGGTTAGCTTTTTTCCAGCTGGTTGCCTCCGTGTTTTTTAAGCCCTGGCGTCGATGCTGTTTCCCAGATGTTCTTGA
>PWGT01000025.1 GCA_003554535.1 Syntrophomonadaceae bacterium
AAGGGAGCGAAAGTCAACGGGCGACGGAGAACGCCCCGGAAGATGATCTGCCTTTTAAGGCTCTTGAATTTGTCGTTGTTCAGAACTCCAGCCAAAATGATTACAACCGTGAAGAAGATAAGCCATATATCGAATGGGAAAAGGATGGCACCGAAATTACGTTTACGTTTGTAAATCCTACGCCCTATCCCTTTGTGTTTGATTACAGAATCGATGGCGAAGAAGGGAAAGAACATGATTGGTCCGATATTCTTATCGTTATTTAAGTCCGAATGTCAATGAATTTTGAGCCAAGTGCTGATGAATTTCTGAGCCAACGTGCTCGCGAATTAGTGAGCCAATTAGCATCAGTTACCATTCTTTGTTCTTGTTCTTTGACAGGTATTAAAGTAAAAAAACTTTCGTAGTCGAGGCTGTTAAGATGGTGTCAACATTTGGTCAACGCTTGCGTTGTCCAAGCGATTGTGGGCTTTGTGGGTAACTCTCTTAGCTCTAAAGTGAAAAGGTTAACAATTAAAATCTGAATTTAATATAGAGGAGAAATTAGTACTATATACCTTTGATAATCCAGGAGAAGGCAGGTAATTATTTTTATTATCGATGGCAGGAAAAGAGCGGTGATTTAATGCTTGTTTTGTGGCACATCATCTTTAAAACGCGTCTTAGAGTAAATGAATTTTATTTCTGCTAATCCATAAAATCCCTTTACAGCATATACTTTTAAAGGATGTGAAAAATGAAAAATCGAAATGTAGAAGCACCCATTGAGAATGCGTTTAAAGAGCAGGTAAAAAAAGATCCCAAAGTAAAAAATGCATATTTACTGGTTCATTCAAAAAGTGCAGGTATTCATATCAACCTTGCAAAAGGTGTAACGGGCAATATGCCAGCTCACCCGGAGCAACCAAACTATATGGCCAGTGTGGGAAAGTTATTTACTGCAACTTTAATTGGCATTCTCTTTGAAGAAGAAAAGTTATCTTATAATGACAGCATTACTGCTTATCTAGATGAAGAACTGACTAAGAACCTCCATGTTTATAAGGGTAAAAATTATACTGATGAGATTAAAATCAAGTACCTGTTAAATCAAACCTCAGGTCTGTATGACAACTTTTGGCCGCTTTTGGAGAAGCTCATTAATGATCCCGATTTTAACATGGGTCCCCGGGAAGCCATCACTTGGGCTAAAAATAATTTAACACCCCATTTTCCTCCAGGCAAAGGCTTTAAATACTCTGACACCAATTATCACCTCTTGGGTTTAATTATTGAATCCATTACTGGGAAGCCCTTTCATGAAGTGCTGGCACAATATATTTTTAAGCCCCTGGGGATGAAGCACTCATACATGCTGAATTATTCCGAGCCGGCTGAAGCCAGCCCTTATCCTATGGCAGAATTCTACCATAAAGGCATCAAAGGTAATGACCTTAAAGGCTATGCCGGCATCGACTATGCCGGGGGCGGGGTAGTCGCGCCTACCGAAGACCTGTTGAAATTCATGAAAGCTTTAGTGGCATATCAGCTGGTGAATAAAGAGACTCTGGAAATAATGAAGAACGACCGGGCAAAATACGGCCTGGGGATTGATTATGGATACGGAATTTGGCAATTCAAGACAATACCCTTGTTAATGCCCAAGAAGCTTAATTCATGGGGAGTAGCGGGTGTAACAGGGGCTTTTATGTTTTATCACCCGGCAAAGGACACCTATATTATCGGTAATTTTAATGATACCTCTTATGCAAGCAAAGGCCTAAGGTTTATGTTGTTGAAAGTAATCAAGAAGTTATTTTAATAGCAACTATAGTTTTGATCAAGCAGAACGTGCTTCTAATAATCCATATACTGGCATTATTTAGTCCCTTGAGGACATACCGTATAAACCGCTGATGGTTTCCACAAATAGTGAATAAATTGACAGAAAATTTTTATAATAGTAAAATTTAAACATATGCTAATATTTTAATGGAGGCGTTTTCATGAGTAAAGAAAGGAAGGGGCGGTTGGAAGGTAAAGGAGCCATTATTACCGGAGCTACTTCAGGTATTGGGGAGGCAACGGCACTTCTTTTTGCCCGGGAAGGTGCCCGGGTAGCCATAGTAGGCCGCAAGGAAGAAAAGGGCCAGAAAGTTGTGGAAAAGATCAAGTCGGAGGGAGGGGAAGCTTTTTTATTAAAGCTGATGTTACCGATGAAGAAATGGTAAAATCCATGGTGGTGAGGGCTTGAAAGAATTGGGGAAAGAACATCTCCTTCAAAGGGTAGGAGAGTCCGAGGAAGTTGCTAATGTAGCCCTGTTCCTGGCCTCGGATGAATCCTCCTTTGTTACTGGTACTTCCATTGTTGTAGACGGAGGCTTTACAGCCAAATAAACCTGAAGAAGGAACCTGATATTTGATCGGCAAAAAATACGGTTTAAGACACTTTAAAAAAGAGGGTTTATGTAGTTTAAAGAAGAGTATGAAGCGAAAAAGAAAGACCTTGTTTAAAGGTGGGGGTGTGCGGCTTGAAGAAAACAACACTTGTTCCTCTTTTCGTGGCGCTAGCCTTTTTATTGGGACTAACTGTCTACATGAGTTTCCTGGGGTTCAGTAGCGGCGCTCCGCAGAGGGCCTACCTTTCTGAGCCCGAAGACCAACAAAACCTTCAGTTCGGACCAGGTCCAGGAAAGGGAAGAATGGGGCCTGGGATGATGGGCCAAGGTGGTAGGCCAAGGCAGATGGGAGCTTTTGTAAATAGCGAATATGATTTCTTAGTGCACATGATTCCGCACCACGAGGAAGCAATTTTTACCGCAAATATCTTGAAAGAAAACACAGAACGGGAAGAAATGAAAAATTTTGCTGATGACATTATTAGAACCCAAAGTCACGAAATTGAGCAAATGACCACCTGGCTTGAGGCCTGGTATCCTGAAAAAGAACATGATATTGATTACCAGCCCATGATGCGAAATCTTGAAAATTTAGAGGGTGACGAACTGGACCAGGTTTTTCTCGAAGATATGATACCTCATCATATGGAGGCTATAATGATGTCTCAACAACTTCTTGCCCGGGGATTGGCAGAACATGAAGAAGTTGAATCCCTGGCCAGAAATATCAGGAATACCCAGCGTGATGAAATCCATATGATGAGGAATTGGATGGCCAAATGGTACGGTAATACAATAATAGCTGAAAAAAGTTACGGGATCACGCTGATGTTGATTGGTTTAATTGCGCTGGCAGCTTTAATTGTGCTAGCAGTTTGGCTAATTAGCGTTGTATCTTCAGGGTCAATGTTGAAAGTTTCTTCTGTCAAATCAGCAAAGGAATTGTTGGATATACGCTATGCAAAAGGCGAAATATCCCAGGAAGACTACTGGAATGCCCGAAAGAATATTGAAAAGCAGAGGAAGGAATAATATATTTCCGGTAGCCATTTATATAGAATAAAAGTCAGACTCTAAGTTCCAAATAATAAACAAGATAAAATCTATTTACGTTCATCAGGCATTAAAAGCTTTTCCTTAATCTAAAAAATGTTAAAGGAAAGCTTTATTTTTTTAAGCAAACTTAACTCTCACAAAAAGAACTATCTATAAAAATTAGAAGGGATTGATAACTTGTGTAACGAAGCATGTGTAACGAAGAAAAAAAGTATAGGAAAGGAAATTAATAAATATAGACTGCCTGTCTATAGATGGATGCTTAAGCCAGGCGTGAGTTAGTAGTGTAAACGGCCAGAAATACTAAATGGCTGTTTTTTGGTTTATAAAGAAAGTATTGAAAGAGGTGATTAATGTAAATAAGGACTATCGAAGTGAAGGGATGAATTTTAAGGAGTCAGTATTGCTGATTAAAGGAGAGTGTGAGAATAAAGAAATTATTAACCGTAACAAGTGTGAGAATAAAGAAATTATTAACTGTAACATTGGTAATGGCGTTAACAGAGGGGCTAGCAGGGGTAGCAGTGGCAAATCCTGGTCAGGGACACGGTCCCTCGGAGCAAGGGAGCGAAAGTCAACGGGCGACGGAGAACGCCCCGGAAGATGATCTGCCTTTTAAGGCTCTTGAATTTGTCGTTGTTCAGAACTCCAGCCAAAATGATTACAACCGTGAAGAAGATAA
>PWGT01000196.1 GCA_003554535.1 Syntrophomonadaceae bacterium
TTATTAGTTCTATTGTTCACTTTATTATTTCACTGGAACTTCTTTGCTGTTGTCGGATAATGAAAACAGACACAGGCACAGGCAGGCAAGAGAACCGCTCCTTGCCTTTTCAGAGAGGAGTAATTAGACTGTGGAACTTAATTGGATACCCGTTAATTTAATACTGTTTTTATTGCTCAGCGTAATTGGCTTTGCTATTTTTGATCGGCGATGGAAACAATTTGGAGTTAATCTTGGACTTATCATACCTGAACGTAAAACAGTATTATTGGCCATGGTAGCCGGTCTTTTCTTCTCCTTGGCCGGAATTATTCCTTTCCTATGGATAGGCGATTATAACGGAGAAAATGTGGTTTTGACTTACCAACATTTTGTAGGAATAGGTTTAACACCATTTACGCTGTTAGCAGCTTTTACCTGGGCTTTTTTGCATCAGGGGCTGCCGGAGGAAATATTTTTTCGTGGTTTTCTATTAGGACAGTTAACTCGCAAATTTAACTTCTTTTATGCCAACACTATTCATGCTCTTATATTTTGGCTTATTCATATTCCTGGATATGTTTACCTATGGCAAGTAGTAGGTTCTAATATAGAGAGGTTTTTAATTATAGGCATTGCTATAATTTCTTTGTTCATGTCTTTTGTGTTGGGATGGTTGCGTCTTAACGATAAAAATAGGAGCCTTGCTGCACCGGTAGTATTGCACACCCTGGCTAATAGTTTTACTTACAGTGTGGTTATGCTTATTAGTTAAATTTTCTAATTACAAATTAAAGAGGAGGAGGGTATTATGGTTAGCTCTTTATCTCTGGCAGGGATGGTCTTTACTTTATTAGTTTCTTTTTTAGTACCTATTGGCTTGGTAGTTTACTTTTACCGCAAAGAAAGAATATATCTTCCTGCTGTGCTGGTTGGAGCACTGATTTTTCTCGTTTTTCAACTGCTTACCCGTATACCGCTGCTTAATTATCTCGCCGGTATGGATTGGTTTGAGCAGGTAACGCAGAGCTTGCTATTGCTTGTTATATTTTTTGCCCTATCCGCAGCAGTTTTTGAAGAATGTGGGCGCTATCTGGGGGGGCGGTTTCTTTTGAGCAAGCATCTGAGCTGGAAAAATGGTGTGGCTTTCGGAATCGGGCATGGAGGGTTTGAGGCTATGGCTTTGGTGGGAACTACCAATATTAACAATTTGGTTATGAGTATTATGGTTAATACCGGCAACTTTGATAGTATGTATGCACCTCAGCTTGGGGAAATGGCTAACCAGATAAAACAGCAGTTGATACAAACGGATCCGGCTTTGTTTTTTGTGGCGGGGATAGAAAGATTAGCTGCAATCGCCATACATATTGCTCTTTCATTAATTGTTATTTACGGCATAAAACAGAAAAAACTCATTTATTTGGGCTATGCCATCCTGTTGCACACTCTGGTCAATGTGCCGGCGGCTTTACAACACCCCTTAAACATTAGCATCTGGTTTATTGAGGCTTATGTGTTAATATTTGCAATAGCCGGTATATACTTTATCCGACGCATTAAGCCAGCCATGCAAACGGATTAATGGATTAATGCTTTAAATCAGAAGAATTTGCACCTGTTTTATTTAAGTTGTTTTTTATCACGCTTATAAAGGAGAATCTAGCATGACAGCTAAAGCTGTTTACAGTGAAATCAAGGTGGAAAGTGCCCTCCATAAATTAAAAAGAAAGACCCCTTATGGATGGGATCTAAATATATACCGGGGATGCGGACATGGTTGCCGTTACTGCTATGCAATGTATTCCCATGACTATATAGATCCCGCTAGAAGTTTTCACAAAGATATTTACGTGAAAACCAATATTGTTGATCAACTTGAAAAAGAATTGAAATCGGAGAGCTGGAAACGAGAAGTTATTAATATAGGTGGGGTAACCGACAGTTACCAACCGGCAGAAAAACAGTTTCGGCTTATGCCCCGGATCTTAAAACTTCTGATTAAATACAAAACTCCGGCTATAATCTCTACAAAATCAGACCTGGTTATTAGAGATTATGAACTTATAGATGAGTTGTCAAATATAACCTACATTAATATCGCCGCAACCATAACTACGGTGGATGATGCGGTTAGAGGCAAAATCGAACCGGAATCAGTAAGTGCGGCGCAGAGATTTCATGTGTTGAAGGAGTTCCGAAAAACCAACGCTAGCATTGGTTTACATCTAATGCCAATCATACCTTTTATAACAGACAGCGAAGATAATTTTGAGCGGATGTTTGCCATGGCCAGTGAATGCGGAGTTCACTATGTTTTGCCGGGAGTTTTGTACATGAGAGGTAAAACGCGGCAACACTTTCTTGATTTTATTCAAAACGAGTTCCCCCAAATATTCTCTGAATTTAAGATTTTGTATAAAACAGGAGGTGCCAACCGCGAATATAAAAATGAACTATATCAGATGGTAAATCCTCTAAGAACTAAATACAACCTTTCAGGTGGTTACATGAAGGTAATGAGGGAAAAGATGCATCGAAATTGATAGTTTCATTTGATAAAAACAGGTTGCAGGTTCTCCTGTGCCGGAAAGGGGAGAGAAAAATGTATTACGAAAATGAGAAGGGAAAAGTTTATTACGAGGTTCACGGAGAGAAAGATAATGCACCGGTTGTCTTATTTTCCCATGGTATATGCATGGATCACCAAACGTTTGTTGCCCAAATTGATGCTCTCAAAGACCGGTTCAAGGTAATTGTCTGGGATATGCCTTATCATGGAAATTCTTCGCCTATAGATTACAAGGCACCTTTTACCCTAACTGCTGCTGATTTTATTGTAGAGCTGTTGGATCACACGGGAACTGATAGCGCGATTTTGGTTGGCCAGTCCCTGGGCAGTTTTGTTACTCAGCAAGTGGTCCATAAATACCCGGACAGGGTAATGGCTACAGTTCATATTGGAGGAGGATCTATGTACCCCGGCTTTACTCCGCTGTTGAAATTGTTCAACCCCCTCATCTCACTTTTTATCTCTCTTTATCCCGAGAAGTCAGTATTTAAGGCATTTGCTAGCCACCGAGCGTTAAAACCGGAGACCAGAGCTTATATGGAGGAGGTGTCTGCAAGAACGGGAAAAAAGGTGTTATCGCACGTAACCCAGGAATTGCTGAGGGATATGGTAAAAGGGATTCCACAACCTTCAACAGAGCCCATGCTGCTTCTTCATGGGGACCATGAAGCATCTTTTGTAAAGAAACTTTTGCGAGATATGAAAAAAAATAACCCTAACAGTCACCTAGAAGTAGTAAATGATGCCCATCACATAGCCAATCAAGATAACCCCGAAGAGCTCAACAGGATGCTGCTGTCTTTTCTGGATAATCTTTTGGCAAATAGCCGGGGTTTAAACTTAAGGGGTGGAAAAAATGGATTATTATGAGGAATTCATGACCCATTTTACCGGGGAAGATAAAGAAAATAGTGTGAAATACATAATGGGATTGGTTTCCCAGGGCAAGTTAGACATAGTTACTCTTTATAATGAAATCTTGCGGCCTGCTCTTTACGATGTAGCCAATCACCAGAAAAAGCAGACTATTACTGTTGCCCAGGAGCATATGCGAACGGCTATAGTGCGGACCATTATTGAATGCTGCTATCCATACGTTATTAAAGAACGGGACCATAAATATGAAAGTTTGCGGGAAGAAAAAGTTCTCATTTTTTGTCCCGCCGAGGAATACCACGAGGTTGGCCCCCGTATGGTGGAAGATTTTTTTACTTTAAATGGCTACCATGCTTTTTTTATGGGAGGGAATACCCCCCGGGACGATTTGCTTTTACTGCTAGAAGAATGGAAACCGAAATACCTGGCTATGAGTGTATCTAACTACTATAACCTGCTTGCTGCGGAGAGGACAATTAAAGATATCCAAAATTCCCTCTCCTATTCCCCCACTATTATTTTAGGTGGATACGCTTTGCAAGGAGAGACGGATGCTAAAAATAAGATTAACGCAGACCTATACCTACAATCTTATGATGATATTGTCCGCTTGGGGAGGGGGGAATTCGATGAAATTTCCTCTTAGTGTGGCCTGGCGCTTTTTAAAATCTGGCAAAGGGCAA
>PWGT01000089.1 GCA_003554535.1 Syntrophomonadaceae bacterium
AAATAACAGCACTAAGAGAATTATTCAAGAGCACTTTTTTGACCCTTCCTGTAATAATTACATATCTTCAGCTTCTTTCAATCTTGATCTTCTTTTTTCTGTCATTCGTACCAGCATGATATCTACTTCATAAAGAATCATCATGGGGCCGATCATTAGAACCTGGGAAAATAAATCAGGTGGTGTAATAACAGCCGATAGAACAGCCACGATTAAAACGGCAAACTTTCTATTCCGTCTCAATGTATCTGATGAAATAATTGAAAGATACCCCAAAAACCAGAACACCAAGGGCACTTGAAAAACAACCCCGAAAGCTACTAAGAAAGCAACAACGAAAGAGATATACTCACTTATTTTAAAGTGTGCCAAAAGTTGCTCTGTAGCAAATCCGAGAAAAAAGGTCAAAGCAAAGGGAAAGACAACAAAATAACCAAAAGAAATTCCCAGGGCAAACAGGAAGATCATCAAGACAATTAATGGTATTACCGCTTTCTTTTCAGCTTCGCGGAGGGCTGGCATAATAAATGCCATAATCTGGAAAAATATGAAAGGTAAATTCACTACTATCCCGATTATAACTGCCAAGCGCAACTGTGACATGAAAGCCTCGGCCGGAGTGGTGTAGATAAGCTCCAGGTCTTGGGCAGGGCGTGTAAGAAAGCCCATAATATCATCAATAAAAAGAAACGCGACGATCGATATGATCAAAACGCCAACTGCTACATAAATTAATCGATTTCGCAGCTCTTCAAGATGTTCAAAAAAAGCCATCTCGGCCGCTTCACTAACCTTCGTTTTCTTCTTTTTTTTTCTAACAACAGCCATATTCGACCCCTCTCGTTTACCCCGAACCTCTACCACAAAATCAGGCTATTTTTCTTGCTGGACTCCCTCTTCATTTTCCTTGTCCTTGCCGCTAATCCCCTCTTTGTAATTCTTTATTGTTTCACCTACTGCTTTAAACAATCCCGGCAGTTTACCTGGCCCAAAAATAATTAGAATGATCCCCAGGATTAATACAACTTCCAGCCAACCTGGTTTTCCTGTAAACATTTACTCAACCCCTCCTTTTAATCATAATTAGAAACATAACCATAACTAAACTGTAACTGCACAGCCTAATGTAATTGTGCAACACGTCGCGAAGCAGGGGACGGTTCTTGCGCTTTCCCTGTTGGTCCTTCGCTGCGCTCCGGAAGCGCGAGAACCGTCCCGCAGCTTCGCTTACAAATAGCGCTGAGCAGTTACACTAAACTTTTTGTTCTTCTGTTTCTTTCTCTTCATTAAAGCCTTCTACTGAGCCTTCTGCTGTAACTCCTTCTTCACTGCTTTTAGCTTCATCTGAATTTTTTTCCTGCTTTTTCGCCTTTGCAGGTGTTTCTTCGTCTTCATCTTCATCTTCATCCACATCTAAACTTACACTCTTTTTCACTTCGGTTGTTGCACTTCTGAATTCACGGATCCCCTTTCCAATGGAACGACCTATTTCGGGAAGCTTACGGGGTCCAAAAATAATCAGCGCAACGGCTAAAATTAAAACCAATTCTGTGATTCCTGGCATCTTCATAAAACACTCATCCTTCCTTAAAACAATTTTAGTTTCTTTTTTCTTTAAAGAGCAAGCAGATCACTCATGAAAACAATCCTTTAAACCGAACCCCCTTTGTTTCTTTACAGTTGGCAGCACTCATAGATCCCTACACTTCGACACTATTCGTGCAGTCAATTTACATTTAAGCTTTTCTTATATAATTATCTCTTTTTCCTTTCATTTAGTCAACAATAAAAGTGAACAAACCCAAAAAAAACAGGCCGAATAATAGAACTCATTATCGGCCTGTTGTTAGGCACTTAACTGTTCGTGAGAGCCAATATAATTAACCAGCTCGTTTACATATATACGAAATTATTACAGGCAGTGTAACTGATCAGCCCATTTATTCTGCCATGTGCCGCGAAGCAGAAGGTAGCAGTACCGGTAGGTGCGGCTGGATCACCTCCACTTTACTCAGGAAGCTCTAAAACCCGTCCCCGCGGCCTAGCACGCAAATAGATCTGAACAATTACAAGGAAGTATCTAATCAGCTGCCGCTCTTCTTCTTTTTCTCCATATCCCTCAGCTCAACACGGCGGATTTTGCCACTAATCGTCTTCGGCAATTCTTCTACAAACTCAATTTCCCGCGGATATTTGTAAGGAGCAGTATTTGACTTGACAAACTCTTGAATCTCCTTGACTAATTCATCTGATGGCTTATATCCAGGGGTCAGAATAACAAATGCTTTCACAACTTCACCCCTGAATTCGTCAGGGCTGGCCACAACAGCGGACTCGGCTACGGCTGGATGTTCAATCAAAGCACTTTCAACCTCAAAGGGGCCAATGCGGTAACCTGAGCTTAAAATAACATCATCGGAACGACCGACAAACCAGATATAACCATCTTCATCCCGGACTGCCCTGTCCCCGGTCAGGTACCAATCCCCACGGACAGTCGCGGCCGTTCTTTCCGGTTCTTTCCAGTATTCTTTAAAAATACCTACCGGTCTTTCCGGCTTAATCCTGACAGCAATATCACCTTCCTGGTTAACAGGAACTTCATTGCAATCATCATCGATAACAGCTACTGTGAACCCAGGAGATGGTTTCCCCATTGAACCGGCCTTGACTTCCAGGGGTGGGAATGTCCCAACCAGGAGCACAGTTTCAGTCTGGCCGTAGCCATCGCGAATTTTTAACCCTGTGGCTTTCTCCCAAACATCAATAACTTCTGGGTTTAAAGGTTCGCCAGCAGCCACGCAGTGCCGTAAAGCCTTAAAGTTATACTTATTTAAATCTTGTAATACAAAAACTCTGTAAGCCGTTGGGGGACCACATAAGGTGGTAATGGGGTACTTTTCCAGCAACTGAAGATTACGCTCTGCATCAAATTTAGGACTTCCCGGGTTATGCACAAAAACAGCAGCTCCGCAATTCCAGGGACCAAAGAAGCTGCTCCAGGCAGCTTTGGCCCATCCTGTATCTGAAAGGTTAAAATGTAAATCATCGGGAGTCAGATCCAACCAAAATTTCCCTGTGATGGTATGGGCCATGGGATAAGAGACATGGTTGTGGACTGTCATCTTAGGCATTCCGACAGTGCCTGATGTAAAATACAAGATGGAATTTTCTTCCGATTTTGTATTCGCAGCCTCAAACTCGTCAGAAGCGCTACTTAAGGCTTCTTCATATTTTACCCAGCCATCGCGTTCATCACCAACAATTATACAGGATTTCAACGTGGGGCATTCAGCTTTAATATCATCCACTTTGGGAGCATTGTCGGCATTGGTAATAATGCAGGTGGCCTCGGAAGATTCCACTCTAAATTTAATATCCTTTGGAGTTAACATGGCTGTTCCAGGAGCCACTACAACACCAGACCTCAGGCAGGCAATAAATACTTCCCAAAACTCAGGAATCCGGGGCAAAATAAGTAGCAAAGGGTCCCCCTGTTTGATTCCCTGTTCCTTTAAAACATTTGACAGGCGTTTAGAACGTTGAGAAAATTCCTTGAAGGTAAAACTCTTCTCATTATCAAAATCATCAACCCAAAGCATCGCCTGCTTGTTTGGGTCTTCAGCCCACTTATCAAACATGTCCCTTGCCCAGTTATAATATTCAGGAACGTCCATTTTAAACTCCGCATAAGTTTTTTCATAATCCTTCATGTTACGTCCAGCCATTTTTTAGCCTCCCTTAAAATAATAATAGAAGAAATCAATCCAATAAAAATGCCCTGCAGCCAAGAGTTGAAAGTATAATCAATTCTGCAGTAAAAGCCCCCCCCCTTAAACATAAATTTAACCAACAACTTCACTTATAATCCAATAAGAATAGATATTTTTCTGCACATTTTTCAATTGCCCACTGGAAAGAAGACTGTTGTTTGTATATTTATTCTATTCACACTCAGCGAAATCCTTTTTTGTTTTCGAATTTTTTCATTATTTCGTTAGTAAAATTGGACATAATAATAATGGCTCAAGCAAGCAACGAAAAAAAGACTGTTCAAGGCGTTTTCGCCTTGAACAGTCTTTTTAAAATTTAATCCGGCGGGGTCC
>PWGT01000209.1 GCA_003554535.1 Syntrophomonadaceae bacterium
ACCAGATGGTCGGGCGTAGCAGTAGCCAAAATAATTAAATCGAGGTCTTCAGGGGCAAGTTCTGCTTTTTCCAGGGCCTCCCGGGCAGATTCAATGGCCATATCTGAAGAAGCCCAATCCTCTTGCAGAACTCTTCTCTCTTTAATACCGGTCCTGGTAACAATCCACTCATCGCTTGTGTCCACTTTTTGTTCAAGATATTGGTTAGTTATCCGATTGTCCGGCAAAAAAACACCTGTAGAAGTTATGCGACCTTTCTTTTTTTCAAGCATTTTCTTATGCTTCCTTCCTGCAACTATTTGTTTCTACTAAAACTTCTTCAATTGAGTCGTTTACCCTATTTTGGACCAGAGGATGTATTTGTTTGCTCAAGGCCATTTTTACTGCCTTGGATTTGGAAGATCCATGACACTTGATACAAATACCGTTAACTCCAATCAACGGAGCTCCCCCGTACTCAGATTCATCCATCCTTTCCTGCAATCCTCGGAAAGAATTTTGCAGCAAACTGGCCCCTATTGTATTTATCCAGTTACGTGTAAATTCCTCTTTTAAAGATGAAAAAAGTCCTTTAGAAAGACCTTCTATGGTCTTTAATAGGACGTTGCCCACAAATCCGTCGCATACGGCAACATCCACCTTGCCATTTAAAATCTCGTTGCCTTCAATATTCCCATTAAAGTTATGGACTTCATGATCAATTAACTCAAAAGCCTTTCTAGCCTGTTCATTTCCTTTATTATGCTCAGCTCCCACGTTTATCAAGCCTACTGACGGGTTGTCCCTTTTCAAAACATTTTGGGCATACAGCTGACCCATAAGAGCATATTGAACTAATTGTTCGGGACGAGCATCCATATTAGCCCCAACATCCAATAATACCAGGCTATCATTTTCAAATGCAGGAATTATCGTAAGTAAAGCAGGGCGGGAAACTCCCTGAATTCTTCCCAGGAAAAGAGTCCCCCCCGCCATTAAAGCACCAGTGTTGCCAGCACTTAAAATTGCATCAGCAGCACCATCCCTGACCATGAGTTGTGCTTTTACCATGGAAGATTCTTTTTTCGTTTTTATAGACAGTCCGGGATTATCTTCCCCGTAGATAACATCCTCAGCATGTATTATTTCCACACGCTCTTTTGGAAATTTTTCACGTTCCAAATACTGTCGGATGAGGTCTTCTTTGCCCACTAAATAAATCGTCAAGTCGGGACAATCTGCTAAAGCTTCCACCGCCCCTTTTACTATTTCTCCAGGAGCATAATCACCACCCATGGCATCTACAGCCACTTTTACCAATACCTCAAGTCCCCCCTGTAAAAAAATATGCCGCCTGTTATTAGGCATTCATAAACAGGCGGGCTTTGTTCAGAATTTAACTTTCAATGGAAACCACATTGCGATCCTTATAAAAACCGCATTTCATACAGGCCCGGTGAGGTATTTTCAACTCCAGGCAACGTGGGCATTCCACCAGATGCATCTTTTTCATTTTCTTTTGAGATCTTCTCTGATTCCGGCGAGCCTTTGATGTTTTTCTCTTGGGTACCGCCATAAAAAATTCCTCCTATTCTTTTTCTTCCAATTGTGCTTTAAGTTTTTTCAACTCCGCAAACCTGGGATCAATTTGTTCAGTATAGCAATTACAACTACTTAAATTCAAGTTAACACCGCAACTTGAACATAAACCCATACACTCGTGGTGACAAAGGGGCTTCATTTCCAGGGACACCACAAATAATTGCCTGAAGTATTCTGATAAATCCACTCTATCGCCTTCTAAAGCAAATTTTTCTTCTGCTTCTCCTTTTAAAAACCTCTCTCCTTCAACAGTGATTAGCTTAAGTTCCTCATTAAATACATTTATTGAGTTTTGGTTATATGATTCCAGGCAACGAGAGCATTCCTGCGTATAATTGGTCTCCATCTTTCCTGACAGGAAAACAGTAGAATCGCTATAATAAGTTTCCATATTAATTACTACCTCATTGTACAAATCATTTAAATCAACTGGAAACAAAAGCCAATCAAGCTCTCCTAATCCCTCCTTAAAATTATAGGTGATAATCCTCAGTGGTTCTTTTTTGAGATCTCCAACATTAATAAGCACGGATCTCGCCTCCTTGCAAAAACTAATGCAATTATATAAACCTTTATTCCCTTTGTCAAGAAACAGGAATGACAGGTGTTTCCCGATTTTAACGTCCATTAAAGTCAATTTAATTAAATGAGAAGTTGTCTCCTTTAGAATTATGTTTTATTATTATATGAGGAATTATAAACCAGAAACAGGAAAACCTAATTATCGAAAGGAGGAAATATATATGTATGGAGTTATTCTTGCCGGTGGAAGCGGTACCAGGCTATGGCCTTTAAGCAGAGACCTTTACCCTAAATATCACCTTCAGGTAGGACCTGGACAGGATAAAAGCCTTTTTGAACAAACAGTTTCTCGGTTGAACACAGTGGTGCCTGAAGAAAAGATAATGGTCATAACTCACGAAAGCCAGAAAAGTGACCTTCAAACCACCTTAAAGCGAAAAAACATGGACAAAGTTATGTTAATCGGGGAACCAGAAGCAAGGAATACTGCTGCGGCAATTGCACTGGCAGCATGGTACTTGAAATCCATATCTCCTGAAGAAGTGATGACTGTGCTTCCTTCAGATCATTTCATCGAACCAGAAGAGGAATTTAAAAAACTGCTGGAGAATGCAAACGAATCTGCTCAAAAATACGGGCTGGTTACTTTCGGCATTCGCCCTGATGCACCTGAAACAGGTTACGGGTATATTTGCAGCGGCAAACAACTCGACGAATGGACCATGGAAGTTGAAAGGTTTGTAGAAAAACCAGACCTGGAAACAGCGAAAAAGTTTATTCAAGACAAGAGATATTTATGGAACAGCGGTATGTTTGCTTTTAAAGTTTCAGCTCTGGTAGAAGAATTTCATAAACATCTACCTGATTTGGCAAAGACTTTTGACAAAGTGGATTTTGAAAACTTCAGCAACCTGGGAGAGATATATCCTAAAGTAGAATCTACTTCCATTGACTATGGAATTATGGAAAAAACATCCCAAGTAGCAGTTATTCCCACTAACATTAAATGGAGTGACGTAGGTAGCTGGGAATCTTTTTATCAAATGTCTGAGCATGATGAAAACGGAAATTGCCTGCTGGGAAGAGTCATAGATCTGGAAAGTTCAAATTCGCTGGTTTTATCAACTTCCCGCTTAATAGGAACAGTGGGCCTGCAAGATCTTGCAATAGTAGAAACTGCTGATGCCCTGCTGGTTTGCCCTCGTGAACGAGCTCAGGATGTTAAAAAAATAACTGAAAAAATAAAAGAGCAAGGAACGGAGGAAGCCACTTCCCACCTAACTGATTATCGCCCCTGGGGCAGCTTTACTATATTGACCGAAGGTGATGGCTATAAGGTAAAAATCATTGAAGTGCTACCAGGCCAAAGATTGAGCTTGCAAAAGCATCACTATCGCTCTGAAAATTGGGTTGTTGCCAGCGGAACAGCACATATTACCCGCGATGATGATATCCATGTAATGGAACCCGGTCAGAGTATACATATTCCTGCCGGGAGCCTGCATCGTCTGGAAAACAAGGGACAAGAAAAAGTAAAAATAATTGAAGTCCAAAATGGCAGTTACCTGGGAGAGGACGATATCGAAAGAGTTTCTGATGATTATGCTCGCGGTGGACAGGGAAACAACCCCGTAGTTGAGGCTGAACATCATAGCCGTTATCGCCAGTGGTTGGAAAATCCTCACCTTGATGAAGAAACCCTTAAAGAGCTGGAGTCCATTGCTGACAACGAAGAAGAGATAAAAAGCCGTTTTTCCGGCGAGTTGGAATTTGGCACCGGTGGCTTGCGTGGAGTAATAGGAGCTGGAAGCAATCGGTTCAATCGATACACTGTCCAAAAAGCCACCCAGGGCCTTGCCAATTACCTTTTGGATACTTATGCCAGTGAAAGTAATAAATCTGCTGTGATCGCCTACGATTCCAGAAGATTTTCGGACCAGTTTGCAGAAGAAACAGCGCGGGTATTAGCTGCAAACGGAATAAAAGCTTACCTGTTTGACAGCCTCCGCCCTACACCGGTTCTTTCTTTTGCTATTCGGGAATTGGGATGCTTGGCAGGGGTAGTTATTACGGCCAGCCATAACCCGCCTGAATACAATGGTTACAAAGTATACACAAGGGATGGTGGGCAAGCAGTACCCAGCGTAACCGAAAAGCTAACCGGTTATATTGAAAATGTAGAACTCATTAACGATGTTAAAAGCATTTCCCGGGAAGAAGCTGAAAACAAAGGTTTTCTGGAGATAATTGGCGAGAATATTGACCGTTCCTACCTGGAACACGTCAAATCACTATGCACCTACCAGGGCGAGGAAAACCTCCGTATAGTTTTCACTCCCCTCCACGGAACTGGTTATCCCTTAATTCCTCGGTTCTGGGAAGAACAAGGCTATCAAAATGTCAAGTTGGTAGAAGAACAGGTTCAGCCTGATTCGGAATTTCCCACTGTAAAATCGCCAAACCCGGAAGAAAGAGAAGCTTTCTCTATGGCCCTGGATTATGCTGAAAAATACCAAGCTCATATTGCCCTGGCCACTGATCCCGATTGCGATAGAGTAGGATGCGCAGTTCGTAATTCCAAAGGTGAATATGTACTTCTAAATGGCAACCAGATCGGCGCCTTACTGGTAAATTACATGCTGACCAAGTTGCAAGAAGAGAATAAACTTCCATCTAACGGCGTTGTAGTTAAAACCATTGTCACGGGAGACTTAGGAAAAATTATAGCTCAAGACTTTGGAATAGAAACCGTAGAAACCCTCACCGGCTTCAAATTCATAGGTGAAAAAATTGAGGAATTCAAGCAAAACAATAGCAAAGAATTTCTCCTTGGTTATGAGGAAAGCTATGGATATCTGGCCGGAACTTTCGTCCGTGATAAAGATGCCATAATCTCCACAGCCCTGATATCTGAAATGGCTTCCTACTATCTGGATCAGGGACTTACCCTTCTGGATAAGATAGAAGAACTCTATCAAAAATACGGTTACTTTTACGAAGAACTGGAATCCTTAGAACTTGATGACCCCGGGACAGCAGAAAGGATAATCAACCGGCTGGCTGATAAAAACTTTAACGAAATTGCAGGCCTGGAGGTCGCAGAAAAAAGAGATTATATCTCTTCGCGGGCAAGAAACCCGCAAACCGGAGAAGACAGAACGCTTGACTTTCCACCTACTAAAGCAATTTTCTTTGCCATGAAGGATAATTCATGGTTTTGCGTAAGGCCATCAGGCACAGAACCTAAATTTAAAATCTATTACTCCACTAACGCTTCCACTTCGCAGGAATCTCGTGAAAAACTGGAATCCCTTCGTAAAGAAGTCCAGTCGTTAATTCGGAGTATGGATTAATCAAACATAAGAAGGGCAGAAGGGGTTGGCCCAACAATTCGATTCAAATCTATTTCGCCAACCTCTCCTGCCCTTTTTTAACTATTATTTATTAAAAAGTTACACCGTCTATATCATCACCAGAATCATCTCCTGCTTTCTCAAATACAATTAAAATACGATTGGGCATGCAGGCAATGCTTTCTCCGTAATTAGAAATCCATCCTGTATGCGAGCAAATTCCCCGGGGACATAGCTCTTCGTCTATAGGTAACATCCTGACTTTCCCATCTTTAATTTCTACTTCGGCCTCACTTTCTTTCTCGGGACCCACAGGCACTGTTACCACTCTATCCTTATCATCTTCCAGTGATATTTCTTTATATAATTCATTTTCTACATATATTTGTACGTAAAGATGATCATGGCCTGCACCGCTTACTATATTGTAAAACACCCCTCCAAGCCCCAGGGCCAATACTAACGCAATAATTATAAAATCTCCCCATGCCATTTTGAATTTCATAAACCTTCCGCCTTTCATCACTTACAATAATTAAAGCAAAGGACTAAGATGCTCTTTAAGTTTCAATCAGATTATAACATAGAGGCACCACTTGAAATATATAATTCCTCGATAAATGTTGAACTCCGCCGGATTCAACCGCACGGAGTTCACATTTATTGGAAATTTTAATTTTATGGGAGCTTTTAATTTAAAGCTCTTGTATAAAATACAATTTTTTATTCTTGCTTCATGGGAACCTGGTACCAACCCTGCTGATGCATAAACCGAAACATCTGTTCCTGATCATCCAGTAATTGATCGTGGTACTCCCGGAATATTTGCCTTAGTGCCGGATCCTGGGCCTCCATTATGGCATGCATATAGTTAGAAGCCGTATACTTTACTGAAGAGAGAACATCACTGGCCATCTCTTTTTCTGATAAACCAGAGGGCATTATCTTTACCTCCTTGTTTTCTACAAATTAGGTTTTTCTTTTCCCTAAAAATATTAAGTAGATATGTAGTTACCTCCACCGCACTCCTGCAGCATGGAAGCAAGGCGGCTCGTTCTTTGCTGGCACTGATTACTGAAATTCTCCAGCATATTTCTTAACTGTGGATCTTCCACCTGCTGAGCATAATATTGGAATTTCGTCTGGCACAAGTTTTCAGCATTATACTGATTGAGCAGACACATAAACTCAGCTTTACCAACATTGCGTGTTGCAGTTTTTGCCACCTAATTCACCCTTTCTTTTAATAATTTAAGTTGTGACAGCGTATGGTCTTTTGCATAATAATGCTGAAAAACTTTCTCATAACGCTGTATTTGGTAGTTTAACCTGCAACACTTCAATTATACATTGCCATGCTACCTTTACTTTATACTAGACTAATACTAGACAAAAAGTAGTTATAAATTAGCGGTTGATACTACCTAATTTCAGGCAAGTAAAGGGCAATTTCGGGAAAAGCTATCAATAAAGCTATGCAAACAATAATTGCTATCAGGTAAGGCCAGGCTCCTTTAAAAATTGTCATTACCGGAGTTTCTCCTTCTACTCCTGCCACTACATAAACATTAGCACCTACCGGAGGAGTAATCACTCCCATTCCCACTACCAGCACTATAATTACTCCGAACCAAATAGGATCAAATCCAAGGGTTATAATGACAGGATAAAAAATAGGCACGGTTAACAATATTAATGCCAATGCATCAATAAAAAAGCCCATTAACAGATAAATAAGAAGAATCACAGCCAAAACTGCCACTGGAGGCCAAGGCAATTCAACCGCCCATACTGCCAGATCAGTAGGAATCCCGGTAATAGCCAAAAACCGCCCGAAAATATTAGCCCCAGCAACCAAAAACATTATCATGGCCGATATGCGCACTGCATCAGTCAGAGAAGCAACAAAACCAGCCCACAACAACTGCCTGCGAACTAAAGCTACAAGCAAAGTAGTAGCGGCTCCTACTGCTCCTGCCTCAGTTGGAGTAAAAACATCATAAAACATACCACCTATAACTACCAGAAAAATTATAACAACCTCTATTCCGCCTGTTAACAAAGACTTTATTTTTTCGCTCCAGAGAACACTCTCCCCGGGAGGAGCAAGTTCCGGCTTTATCCTGGCCTGGATATAGGCAATAAACATAAACAAAGCCATGAGTAAAATACCGGGAATAATCCCTGCTAAAAATAGCCTGGAGATACTTTCGCCGGTGGAAAGTCCGTATAAAATAAAGATAACACTGGGTGGAATCATAATCCCCAGAATAGCAGAAGCTGCCACTGTGGCTGTGGATAGAGCCCGGTCGTACTTGTACCTTTTCATTTCCGGTAAAGCCACAGCTCCCATCGTAGCAGAAGTAGCAGTAGTAGAGCCTGAAATAGCCCCAAAAGCAGTACTTGCCGCTATAGTTGCCAAAGCCAACCCGGAAGGAACCTTTCCAAACAATTTATAAGCAGCATCGTATAGGCGGCGGCTAATACCGGCATAGTATGCAATAAAACCCATCCATACAAAAAGGGGGATTACAATAAATGAATAACTGGAAAAAGTATCGTATATACCGGAAGCAGCTATGGATAAAGCCGCTTCTGTAGAAACCAGGTAAGCATAACCAGCTACACCTACCACTATCATTACATATGCTACAGGCATACGGGCAAAAAGCAGTACAAAAACGAGCAGAATTGCAATTATTCCTACTTCCAGGGAACCCATATTACTTCCTCACTTCCTTGTAAAATGTTATCAAAGACCTAACCACTTCCAGTAATAAAACTATAGAGAGCATGAGCAATCCTATGGCTACCAGGTAATAAAATGGAAATTGAGGCAACCCTAGCTGCGTAGTCTCATAACCTCTTTCCTGCAAGTGACCTGCATAATGAAATAACTCTCTTCCTACTGCTCCTACAAATATGAAAGCGATTATATTGGTGCATGTATCTACAAGGGCTTGCACCCGGGGAGAAAACTTATCTACTAGTATACTCACCGAAACATGCCCTTTCATTACTGCACAATAAGCAACTCCCAGGCCCATTAACACAGCACCAAGAGCCTCAGTCATTTCATATGTCCCGGGTAAAGGTCCCCAGTGAAGACGCAATAAAATATTAGCTATAATAATACCAGTAACTAAAACCAGTGCTAACTGGGCTATCCGGGCAGTCCAAAGCGCCAAAACCTCCACTATTTTTTCCACTGCAACCATCCACCAAATCCTCCTTATCCGGAATAAGCCAGAATCTCCTTATTCATTAAACAGGAAAGGGCATCTACCCTGAAAAGTAAGCAGACGCCCCTACCTGAAACTTTTAAAAATAAGCCATATTTAAAAATCTCCGTATTCTTCAGCATATTTATTAAACATTTCTTCGACGATTTCTACAGCTTCTTCTCCTGGCAAGTCTTTTTCTTCAACATCAGCGATCCATTCTTCAATTGCAGGTTCTATTGCTTCTATCCATCTTTCCTCTTCCTCTTCATCCAGTTCGATTACTTCAATATCATGTTCTTCTACTCCGTGTTCCAAGCCTTGCCGGGTAAATTCGGTGCGCAACTCCCCGTACTCCTTCACAAATTCCTCATTAACTTCTTCAAAAATTTCCTGAACATCTTCGGGCAGGGACTCCCAGGTTTCTATATTCATTACTTTAGTGAAAACAAGGTTGTAAAGAAACGGTGTTTTGGTAACATAGTCCAACACTTCGGCCAGGTTGAAACCTTTAAGAGTATCATTGGGAGCAAGGATACTATCCACTGCTCCATGGTCCAGGCTTTCATAAGCTTCGGACATAGGCATACCCACTGTAGTTGCTCCCAGTTTTCCCATGCCTAGTGCCGGGCCACCGGTGATCCTCATCTCTTTGCCATCCAGATCTTCCATGGTTTCTACAGGGCTCTGGCTCATGACGTCGCCGGGACCGGTTGCCCAGAAAAACATAACCTTTACGTCTTCATATTCGTCCACTCCTAATTCTTCGTTAAAGCGTTTCATCCCTTCATTCACTGCTTTAGATGCTACCAGGGCATTTTTGTTTTCATAGCCCGGAATTTCAAATGCCTCAGAAAGGGGAAACACTCCCGGAGTATAAGAAGGACAGGTTGTGCCAATATCCACGCTTCCCCGGGAAACACCCTCATAAATCTCATCCGCACCTAAAACCACTTCCCCTGCTTGCATGTTTATATTGATTTCTACTTCGGTTTCTTCAGCCACTCTTTCTTCAATTTCTTCAATCCACTTCATGTGACCTTCAGCTACCTGGAAATCATGCTCCGGCCAGAATGTTGCAAACTGTAAATTGATGACATCATCATCCATTTCACATCCCGGCAAGAAAAAGGCAGCTACAAATAATACGATAAATACGAATGCTACTAACTTAAACTTCAAAAACACACCCCCTATATAATTTCTATATTTTTTTCATTAACAATTATTCGACTTTTTATGAATTATTCCTCTATTAGAAATTTAAGCTTTTACTAAAATATAATAAATATTTTTTACTTGAAATAAACAACTATAAATGAGGTTTGTAATGTTAACAGTATCGTAAACCAAGCTAACTTTATTTAATTAAATTTTTAAGTTTTATGTTACAATTTTATATAACTAACGAATCAAGGAAGGAAACATCTCTTTTTTATGGAATATTTTTATGATGTGAAGTTCTCATCAGTAATCAGCCTGTTTATATTGTTTCATTTTGTCCTGAGGCAAATCAATTAGTAACTTGCCATTTATAATTATTAAGTTTAGGAGGAGAGAAGCTATGTGGAACCCCAAATATGAAGCCATGGAAAAGGAGCAACTGGAGAAATTGCAGTTCCTCCGCCTGAAAAACACCCTGGAGCGGGTCAATACTATGGTTCCTCATTACCGGGAACTGTTTAAAAAAGAGGGTATTGAACCCGGTGATATCAAATCCCTATCCGATCTATCCCATCTTCCATTTACCTACAAAGATGATCTGCGCGATCATTTTCCTTTTGGACTATTTACAACAGATCTTGGCGAAGTAGTTCGCATACATTCTTCTACGGGAACCACCGGTATACCTACTGTCGTGGGCTACACTCAGAATGACCTTAATGTATGGTCCGAAATTATGGCCCGCGCTCTGGTAAGTGCTGAAGGTAGCAAGGATTCCGTTATTCACATAGCCTATGGCTACGGGCTTTTTACCGGTGGCCTGGGAGTACATTATGGAGCAGAAAACATTGGGGCTACTGTAATCCCCATTTCCGGAGGTCAAACTAAAAGACAGGTCCGGATGATCAGAGATTTAGGTTCAACCCTACTGGCTTGTACGCCTTCTTACGCTATTTTTATTGCCGAAACTATTGAGGAAATGAATCTTTCTCCAGAAGAACTGCAACTTCAATCAGGGCTTTTTGGAGCTGAGCCATGGTCAACTAATATGCGAGGCCTGATTGAAGAAAAGTTAAACATTAACGCTTACGATATTTACGGGCTGAGCGAAATAATCGGACCTGGAGTTTCAAGCGAATGCCCAGCCAAAGATGGCCTGCATATACCTGAGGATCACTTCATCGCCGAAGTGATAGACCCCAACACTGGAGAAGCCCTTCCTGACGGCTCGACAGGGGAACTGGTAGTCACTACCATAACCAAAGAAGCATTGCCCATGGTCCGCTACCGTACCCGTGACATAACCTCTTTAAAACGAGAAAAATGCTCATGCGGCAGGACTCATGTTCGCATGGAAAAAGTAAGCGGGCGCAGCGATGACATGTTGATTATTCGAGGAGTAAACGTCTTCCCGTCCCAGATTGAAAGCATTCTCTTAGACATTGGGGAAACTGAACCTCATTATCAACTGGTTGTTGACAGAGTTGGCTCTATGGACACCCTGGAAGTGAAGGTAGAGGTATCTGAAGAAATGTTCTCCGATCGCATTAGGGGCATGGAAGAACTGGAAAATACCATTAGAAGAGAAATTGATAATATCCTCGGCATCTCTGCCGAAATCAAGCTGGTAGAACCTAAAACCATTGAACGAAGCGAAGGGAAAGCAAAGAGAGTTATCGATAAAAGAGAATTTTAAGATTAATTTTTAAAGATTAATTATTACAAGGAGGTTTGTTAAATGGTCAAGCAAATTTCTGTTTTTTTGGAAAACAAATGTGGTAGATTGGTAAAAGTGACACAAGTTCTGGGCAAGCACAACATTAATATCCGGGCCCTCACCATTGCCGACACTTCAGATTTTGGGATTTTACGGATTATTGTAGATCAACCGGAAAAAGCTCACCAGGTACTAAAAGAAGAAGGCTTTATTGCCAGTGAAACTGAAGTGATAGCAATTGAAGTTTCCGATGATCCGGGCGGGCTGGCCGGCATTCTCTCTTACCTGGAAGAAGCAGACGTAAACATTGAGTACTTATACTCTTTCGTGGAAAAACCAGCTCAAGATGCTTTAATTCTTATGCGTCTGGAAGACAACGAAAAAGGAGTCGAAGCTTTGAAGAAAAATAACGTCAAAATAATCGAGGGAGAACGCATATACTCTCTCTAAGTTAAAGCATTTAATTTTTATTAATAATCTATTTCGAAAGGGATCCAAGGAGATGGACGAAATGCAGAATTTGGAAAAAAACGATTACTTATCCGCAGATGAAATCAAAGAAATTCAAGATGAAAAACTAAAAGATCTTTTTTATCATGTTTATCATTACAGCCCATACTATCGCCCTATTTTGGACGAGCAAGATATTACCCCGGAAAACTTTAATGGGATTTCCCAACTGGAAAAATTACCATTTACCACAAAGGAAAACCTTAGGGAGTGTTATCCTTACCAGATGGCTGCTGTAAGCATGGATGAAATAGTTAGAATCCATGCCTCTTCAGGCACCACAGGAAAGCCGGTAGTGATGGGTTATACCGAAAACGATCTTGAAGAATGGTCCCTGGCGGTTGCTCGCCTTTGTAGTATGGCCGGTGTAACTGCAGGAGATATTGCTCAAATTTCATTCGGTTATGGATTATTTACCGGAGGCTTTGGCCTCCATTACGGTCTGGAAAAGCTGGGAGCGGCAGTAGTGCCTTTCTCCAGCGGTAATACGGAAAGACAGTTGCAATTGATGGAAGACTTCCAAACAACTATCCTGGTTAGCACCCCTTCTTTTGCACTCTACATGGCCGAGGCAGCAAGGGAAAACGGCATCGATCCGGCAAATTATTATCTTCGCCTGGGATTATTTGGAGGAGAACCCTGTTCAGATACTATGCGGGAAGAAATTGAAAAGCAGTGGCAAATTAAAGCCACCGTAAATTACGGCTTAACTGAAGTTATTGGCCCAGGTGTTTCTGGGGAATGCCTTGAAAAACAAGGTCTTCATCTTTTGGAAGATTGCTTTCTAGCTGAAATTGTAGACCCGCAAACTGGAGAAACTTTGCCAGATGGTGAAACCGGGGAACTGGTACTGACACCTCTCATTAAAAAAGGTTTTCCGGTTTTGCGTTACCGAACAGGAGACATTACCCGCATTATGCCCGAAACATGCAACTGCGGCAGAACTTTACGCCGCATGGACTACATTACCGGACGCACTGATGACATGCTCATAGTTAAAGGGGTGAATGTCTTTCCCTCGCAGATCGAGGAAGTTCTGGACGAATTCAAAGAAGTTTCTCCCCATTATCAGTTAATAGTCCATCGCCAAAAAAGTTTCATCAAAGATCTGGAAATTCAGGTAGAGCTAACCCCGGAAGGTTTTTCAGATAGTTTTCGAGAAATGGAATCTTTAGAAAACAGAATACGCCAGCGCTTGCGATCTTCACTTTCATTGTCCCCGAAGTTAAAATTAATGAATCCCAAGACGCTGGAGCGCACCACCGGTAAAAGCCGACGAATTATAGAACAAGAAGGAGATGAATAGCCTACCATGACCAAAGTAGTTATGACTGGAAATGAAGCCATTGCTAGAGGGGCTTACGAGGGAGGAATTAAAGTCGGAACTGCCTACCCCGGCACTCCGAGCACCGAGATCATGGAAAATTTCGGCAGTTACAAAGGGGTGACTTGTAACTGGTCCACTAACGAAAAAGTAGCCCTTGAAGTTGCCATAGGTGCTTCCATGGAGGGAGCCAGAGTCATGGCAGCCATGAAACATGTTGGAGTAAACGTGGCGGCAGATCCATTGCTAACGCTTTCATATACGGGAATTGAAGGCGGCTTAATCCTGGTTTCAGCAGACGATCCGGGCATGCATAGCTCACAAAATGAACAGGACAACCGTCATTACGCTCGGATGGCCAAAATCCCCATGCTGGAGCCCTCAGACAGCCAGGAGGCCAAAGACTACGTCCTGGCCGGCCTGGAAATAAGTGAGAAGTTTGACACCCCTGTGCTGCTTCGCTCCACTACGCGTATATCTCATTCTCGCAGCATTGTGCACTTGGAAGAACCACAGGAATTTAAACCTGCCGGTTTCAATAAAAATATTGCCAAGTATGTAATGTTGCCGGGCTTTGCCAGGCAGCGCCACCCGTTGGTAGAAAATAGATTGGAGCAATTGCGACTAGAATCAGAGCAAAGCCCTCTCAACCGTATAGAAGAAGGTGATGAAGAAACAGGTATTATTTGCTCGGGGATAACTTACCAGTATGTAAAAGAAGCTCTGCCTAACGCTTCTGTTTTAAAGCTCGGTTTCTCTTATCCCCTACCTGTAGAACTAATTCAAGAGTTTGCCCGGAGAGTAAACAAGCTTTATGTGGTAGAAGAACTTGATCCCTTCATGGAAGAGCAAATTAAAGCACTGGGAATCTCTGTAACCGGCAAAGAACTTTTCTCTCCCCTTGGTGAGATAGGAACAGAAACAATACGAACTCAAATATTAGGAGAAGATAAAGCAACCTTAACCATTGATAAGGATATTCCCAATCGGCCACCCATTCTTTGCCCTGGATGCTCTCACCGGGGAGTCTTTTACACCCTGAAACGGCTCAAGCTTAGAGTTACCGGCGACATTGGATGTTATACCCTGGGAGCACTCCCTCCCCTTCAATCAATTGACACCTGTGTTTGCATGGGGGCAAGCGTTGGAGTAGCTCTGGGAATGGAAAAAGCAAACAAGGAAACTTCTAGCCAAACTGTGGCCGTTATCGGGGATTCTACTTTTTTGCATTCCGGCATTACTCCCTTAATTGATATTGTTTACAGCGGCGCTTCTACCACAGTTATAATTGTGGATAATAACACCACTGGTATGACAGGACATCAAGAACATCCCGGCACCGGCAAAACACTCCAGGGGGAGCCAACTCAAAGAGTTCAACTAGAAACTCTCTGCAAAGGAATAGGGGTAAACAGGGTCACAGTGGCAGACCCCTTAGACTTGAACACTCTGCGCCAAACCATCACTGATGAAATAAATGCCGACGAACCTTCAGTAATCATTGCCCGTTACCCTTGCATGCTGAAAAACCGTCCGTATAAAACTTACATGGAGGTAATTCCCGAAGATTGTAATGGATGCAAAGCATGCATTCAATTGGGATGCCCGGCTCTAAGCCTGAAAGACGATAAAGCTTATATTAGCAAACACAGTTGCAGTGGCTGCACTCTATGCCAGCAACTTTGCCGATTTGAAGCAATCGTTTCCAGGGAACATTAAACTTAAGAAAGGAAGATAATTGCCATGTCTAAAATAGATATTTTAATAGCTGGAGTTGGCGGACAGGGAACCATTCTGGCTGGTAATCTTATATCCCGCCTTGGAGTTAAAGAGAACCTCGATGTTAAAACTGCTGAAACCCATGGAATGGCTCAAAGAGGGGGAAGTGTGATTACCCATGTTAGATTGGCTGATAAGGTTTACTCACCACTCATTCCCAGGGGAGATATAGATTATCTTCTATCTTTTGAAAAGTTAGAAGCATTGCGCAACCTCCCCTTTTTGGTTTCCGAAAGCACTATAATTTATAACGCTCAACAACTAAACCCCTTGCCTGTACTCACCGGGGCTGATGAATATCCACCCAACATTAGTGAAGAAATTACCAGCAAGGTAAAAAATTGTTATGAAATAGAAACTCTTGACTACGAACCGGTGAAAACAAATCCGCGTGTTTTAAATACTTTCCTTATTGGGGTTTTGTCCTATTTCTTGCCATTTGAGTTTTCCAGCTGGGAGAAAGTATTGCACGAAGTATTGCCTCCAAAATTATTAGAAATAAACCAGGAAGCCTTAAGAGCCGGCTACAAATGGTCGGAAAAAAGCCTAAACCATTAAAAATTCTTTAACAATTTTCAACCTTACTTCTTTATTATGTTATAATATAAATTGGTTTATGCTTTTAATCAAAGGAGGAGCCATACTTAAACATGAAGAAAGAAGGGAACAAATCCCAAACATCATCGAACAATTCACCCAGCAAGCTACAAAAAGTTTTTAATAAGAGAACTCTTAAAATAGCCTTAATCGTTTTAGTTCTGATGGCTTTAATTGGTGGCGGAACTGCCACTGCCGTGTTTTTTTCGTATGCCCGCCAAGCACCATCTTTTGGGCCTGATGATTTGGAACCGGCAGAAACGTCGTATCTGTACGACAAGGATGGCAATGAAATCACTCCTCTTCATCAAGAACAAAACCGCACTGTGATTCCTCTGGACAATATCCCCGAACACGTTCAGGAAGCATTTATTGCCATAGAAGACGAGAGGTTCGAGAGGCATTTTGGGGTTGATATTGTGGGAATAATGCGTGCAGGATTAGTTAACATAAGACAACAGGACATTATGCAGGGAGCAAGTACTATCACCATGCAATTAACCCGCAATGCTTTTTTAACACCAGAACAAACCATGAAACGCAAGATCCAGGAAGCATGGCTAGCTATACAAATTGAAAGGCAATACACCAAGGAAGAAATACTGGAAATGTATCTTAACTTCATCTACTTTGGAAACGGGGCTTATGGAATACAGGCAGCAGCGGAAACTTACTTTGATAAAGACGCCAGCGAACTTACCTTGGCGGAAGGAGCAATGTTAGCCGGCATCCCGCGCAACCCCAATTCAAATAATCCTTATGATAACGAAGAACGAGCAATTGGCCGCATGAACCTGGTTATTGATCAGATGGAATCCCTTGGTAAGATCGATTCTCAAAAAGCTTCTGAGGCTAAAGGGGAAGAACTGGAATATGGAGAAATTCGGGAAGAAGAATTCCCCTACCCATATTTTGTGGAATATGTCCTTCATAATGAACTGGTTCAGATGTTGGCCCAGGTCCCCGAGATAGGGGATAAAGAAAATGCTTACAATGCTATTTACACCCAGGGGCTGGAAATACACACCACTTTAAACCCGGAATTACAAAAACACGTTGAAGAAACTCTTGATAGAGATGAAATGTACCCCCACACCTGGCGAATTAATATGCCAAAGTTTCTCAAAGCTTATCGTGAAGCAGGAGACAATATCCCGGCTGATTTTCCGAACGCTTATATAGATGAAGAAAAAGGTGTGCCTCAACCACAGTCTGCCTTTGTTCTGGCTGACCCCGGTAGCGGCGAAATAATGGCTTTAGGTGGTGGCAGGGACTTCCAAAAAGGGCAAAACGAGTCTCTTCGTTTCACAGTAAGGCGCCAACCCGGTTCAGCTATTAAGCCCATTATTTCTTACGCACCTGCATTTGAAGAAGATATGCTTGCAGCAGGAAGTATGGTAGCCGATGTGCCATTTAGCGCAGGTGGTTATTCACCTCGCAGCTGGGACGATCGATACTGGGGACCGATTACCGTGCGGGAAGCGCTGAGATGGTCCCGTAATATTCCGGCAGTATCTGTTCTTCAGGATCTTTCCCCTCAAACTGGAACCGATTATGCCACTCAGATGGGTGTAAATTCCTTTAGCGATGCAGACCGTGAATCCCTGGCTGTGGCCCTGGGCGGCGTAAGCGGAATTCCACCCCTGGAAATGGCCCAGGCATTTGCTACTGTTGCCAATATGGGAGTCAAAAATCCCCTGCACACTGTTACCGCCATTAAAGATCGTAATGGAGAGGTCATATACGAACAAAACACATCGCCCGAAACAATCCTCAGTCAGGAAACTGCGTACATGGTTACCGACATCTTAGAAGACGCGCATCGCAATACATTTACATCTGACATTCGCGTCTCATGGGAACATGAAGTTGCGGCCAAAACCGGAACCACTGATGAAGAGCGCGACACTTACCTGGCTGCCTATACTCCAAACCTGGTATCAGTATTCTGGATGGGATACGATTTCAGTAAGATGGGCCGAATTAGTGGTGGACATGGACTTTCTACATCATTCACTCGCGAAATTTATGAAGAAGCCTTTAACCATATTGACGAGGAGGAAATGGAAACATTTTCTGAAAGAAGGCCTTCCGGAATAATCGAGATGGAAATTTGTGAAAAGTCAGGGTTAAGAGCTACTGATAAATGTAGTGATGCGGGCACGACAACCACCGAAATGTTTACCTCTCAAACAGCTCCTCAGGACAGCTGTGATGTCCACGAAGAAATAGAAATATGTGAGGAATCGGGCAAACTTGCAGGACCTAATTGCCCTGATGATTCAATAACTACCGAGGTATATTATACTGGTGAACATAAAGATTATGTAGATAACACTCCACCTGATGAAGAATGCGATTGTGATGGCGATGAAGAACCTCCGGATGATGCAGTGTCACTTACAGCCGAATGGAATGACTCACAAGAGCTAGTAAATCTTAGCTGGAGCATACCTGAGGAAAATGTGGCAGAAATAGAAATAAGGCGCGAATCCCCTGATGAAGGAGAATCTCACGTAACAAGCCTTGACAGCGGTGAATCCGGCTATGATGATCAACACGATTTCAATCCGGGAACACAATACACTTACACCATAAATGCCATTGACGATGATGGTGATACTATTGATTCAGCAACTGCTTCTGTAAATATCCCTGAAGAAGATGAAGAAAACGGCGAAGACGAAGATAATGGAGAGCAAAACGGAGAAGATGATGACAGTGGTGGTGAAGATGACAGTGAAGATAACGGAGATAGCGGCAACGGAAATGAAAGTGGCAGCAGCAATGGAAACGGAGGAAACAACAACAGTGCCGAGGATGCAGCTTAGAAATTAGGATTGATTCTTTTGCAAGCTAACTACCGTAACGCCCAGCCCCCCTTCATTGAAATCACCAAGGCGGTAATTTTCTACCAGGCGATGATTTTCCAACACTTTGTGAATTCCCCGGCGAAGCTTTCCAGTACCTTTGCCATGAATTATTACTACTTGATTCAACCCATTAAGAACTGCATCATCAAGGTATTTTTCCAGTTTGCCTACAGCCTCATCAAGAGTAAGCCCCCTCAAATTAATCTCAGGACTTACCTGCTTGTTTCGCTTCCGAAATGAATAATGTACTTTTTGCTCTTGAGTTTGCTTGCTTTCCTTGCTAGCAGAACTCAGCCTGCGAATATCTTGCAAATTAGTAGATATTTTCATCTCTCCTATCTGTACATATACATCATCTTTAAAAGAAGGAGCCTTCAATACAATGCCCTCCTGATTGAGGCTTTTTAACCAGACTTTGTCACCTTCACATAATTCATCTCTCTTAACTTCTTCTCCCCTGGGGTATTCCTCCTCTACTTCCTTCTCAATGCTTCTGGTAAATTCCTGTAACTCCCGCCGAACTTCTTCTGCTTTAGCCACGGGCTTATCTAACTTTTCTCCTTCTTTTAGAGAAGAAAGTGTTTTATGGATTTCGCCTACCGAGTCATCAGCCTGTTTTTTAGCTTGCTTGATCAAACTACGGGCTTCCTGCTTTGCACGGGACACGATCTCTTCCTTTTTCGCCCTTACATCCTCTCGTTCCTTTTCCAGTTCTTTTCTAAGTTCTTCAGCCCGCCTCCGTTCTAATTCTGCAGCATGTGTATCGCTTTTCAAACGTTTCTGCTCATCTCCCAGGCTTTTAATTATTTTTTCAACCTCTTCATGCCCTTTGGTAAGATAATTTTTTGCCTTCTCCACAATTTCATCAGGCAACCCCAGACGCGAAGCTACCTCCAGTGCATTACTACTACCCGGGATGCCCATTATCAAACGGTAAGTGGGACTCAGGGTTTCTACATCAAACTCAAGTGACGCATTCTGAACACCTTCTTGCACTTGGGCAAATATTTTTAAATCATTGATATGGGTGGAACTGATAACCACGGAACCTCTATCCCATAATTCCATTAGTATGGCCCTGGCCAGGGCAGCGCCTTCTGATGGGTCCGTGCCTGCGCCCAGTTCATCAAGTAAAACCAGTGAGCGTGGCCCTACTTCCTTTAAAATTTCCATAATATTCACCAGATGCCCCGAAAATGTACTTAAAGACTGCTCCAAACTCTGCTCGTCACCTATATCGGCGCGAACCAGATCAAAAACACCTAGCCTCGTTCCAGCTTTGGCCGGCAAATGGAGGCCACTCTGCATCATTATGGAAAGCAATCCCACCGTTTTTAAGGTAACTGTTTTTCCACCGGTGTTAGGCCCGGTAATTACCAACACCTGATTTTGTTTGCCCAGGGAAATATCAATGGGAACAGCTTCATCCTTTTTTAAGAGAGGATGGCGAGCTCCCCGCAAATCAATAATAGGCTCTCCCGTAACCTCAGGCTCAGTGCTGTGAAGATGGTAACTCAACTCCCCCTTGGCCAAAATAAAATCAATGAGGCTATAAACCTCTACATCATTTTCTAAATCTGCCAGGTGAGCACCTATTTTTTCACTCAACTCGTTCAAGATTCTTTCTATTTCCTTATTCTCCAATTGCTTTTGCTGCTGAAATTTATTTTGCAAATCCACAACCGCAAAAGGTTCCACATATAAGGTAGCCCCACTGGAAGACTGGTCATGGAAAATGCCTGATATTTTGCCACGGTACTCCTGCTTGATAGGAATTACATATCTTTCATTGCGAATAGTTACAATGGGTTCTTGGATGTACTTTTGATAAGAAGGGCTTTTTATATAATGATCGAGCTTTTCCTGGATAGACCGAGCATATCCTTTTTGTTTATCTCTAATTTCTTTCAACTCATTTGAAGCAGTATCAAGTATTTCACCTTCCATCCCCACACATTTTTGTAGTCGCCGGGCCAGTTCCGGACAACCATCTATTTTTTCTCCATGAGCGACAATACCGGGCGCTGCTTCTTCTATCTGATCATCTTGCAACTTATTTTTGAGTTTTTGGGCTGCTTGCAAAAATTCCTTTACCCTAAACAATCCCAGAGCCTCAATGACTCCGCCCTTTTGAATTTTTTCCAGGTAGGTCCTTATATCGGGCACAGGCTGGACTTTTAAAAAATTTTTCTCCAGTAAATTTCCTGCCTCCGTAGTTTCTTGCAATGTTCTCCTTATGTGAGGCAAATGGTCTGTGGGATAAAGTTGTAAAGCCTTTTCTTTACCCATGGGCGTAACTGCAAAATCCGCCAGCTGAGAACGAATATGTTCAAATTCTAATAATCTAATTTCTCTGTCTTTTATGATCACCATTTTCATCTCCTGGACACATATTTCTGGTAATTACTTAAATAAAAGCGCAACATTCTATTTTCTGCCACGCTCAAGCCAATTCTTGTCCTTTCAACTATTTCATCTGAACTCACCGCTATATTATCAGAAATAACATACAAAGGAGATTCTTGCAACGGCACTCCATCTTGATCCCGGGTTATGCCCATAACGCGGCACAAATTCCCCGGCCCGCTGGCCAGGCGATGAGAGGGACAAATGGTCTTTCGCCGCTGGTGCATCAATTCTTCGCCTCGCAACGGACAAAGAGCACGCACCAGCACAGCTTCCCCTCTGCCCTTTTCCCGGGTAACGGCATTAAAACAATGATGAATGCCATAAATTAAATAAACATAGGCTTTTCCCGGTTCTCCAAACATGGTTTCATTACGAGGAGTTTTTCCCCGGTAGGCATGGCAAGCTGGGTCATCTTGCATATAAGCCTCAGTTTCTACAATAATTCCAGAAGTAATTCCTTCTGCAGTTTCATGCACCAGAACCTTGCCCAACAATTCTCTGGCCACCACCACCGTATCCCGGGCATAAAAATCAGCCTGTAGAACCATTAATCACTTTTCACTCCTGTAACAAACTTGCAGCAGACATCAACTATTTTGCTCCATTACTTCCACATAAAATTCCAGAAAGAATTCGTGGAGAGATGCCATCAGACTGGGAAAAACTTGATTAATATAGCCGGCCAGCGCAGAATTATGAAGAGCTTCCCCCAGGTATTCCGGCGGAAGAATCGAAATAATGTTGATCAAAATAAATACATATATAAATCCTTTCACAAGGCCCAAAAGAAGGCCACCCAGCATATTCAACTGCCCTATAAGAGGAATGTAGTTTACCAGTTTTAACCGAGCAGCAATAAAATTAGTAACAAACTGCAATACAATGAATAAGACCACAAATGAAATTAGACTCATAATGGGCTCTACGCCGATTAAATAATCCATACCTTCCATTGCCAATTCGCCAAGTTGAGCAGCCTCACCGGCTTCCCCACCGTTAAGGTCAATCATCTCTGCCAACCTGGAACCTAACGGCCTGCTCAAATAAAGGGCAAGTACAAAAGATATGACCAGACCGAGCAAGCTAACCAACTGTTTTAAAAGACCGTTCCTGAAGCCCCTAATCAAACAGAAGGCAAATATGAACAGTATAATTATATCCAGCCAGTTAATCATCATCACTCCCTATTTCTTCTTCTGTTTCTTCCGTATTCCCGCCTTCATCCTGATGAAATTGCAACTGCTGCAAATAGCCCTTGCGGCGAACCTCTTCTCTTAATCTCAACACTTCATCAGCCAGGTTAATAGAACTTAAAACTGCAATCTTATGCATGCTCATTTGGGGATATTTCTCAGCTAATTCTCTCATTACCTGGTCCACATACTCCCCTACTTCCTGTAAATATTGAGTTGAAGACTCCCCCTTAACAACATATTCATCCCCCAGAATATTTACAGTAACTCTTTTCTTTTGCTCTTCATCCAAAACAATCACCTAATTTCAGCCTTGATAAACTATATTTCGGCAACACCCTTCATATTCCTGCCCAAAGTTAAAATTGGTAACCTTTATTGTTTGCGCAGGGTAACACCCAGCTGATTATATAGTTCCTCTTCAATTGCCTGGTGGACTTCGTTAACCTCCTCATCAGTTAAGGTCTTTTTCAGGGAACGATATACTATGGAAAATGCCAAACTTCGGTATCCCAAAGGTATTGGCTTTCCGGAATAAACATCGAACAGGTAAATACTTTCTACCAAATCGCTTCCTGCCTGGCGGATACAATTTTCTACCTGGCGGGATGTAACCTCTTCCGGAACTATAACCGCAAGATCCCGTAAAGATGCAGGATATTTGGGCAAGGGGCGAAACTCCTTGAACAAGCGGGCTTGATTAATTACTTCTTCCACATCTATTTCAGCCAAAACAACTTTCTGCTTGAAACCATAATCTTTGGCTACTTCCGGATGAAGGGTCCCCATATAACCAATCTCTTTATCACCCAAATATACGGCTGCACATTGATAGGGATGCAAGAATGGCTTTTCGGTCTTTACAAAAGAAAGGTTTTCTTCCGTCAGGTCCTCTACCATTCCTTCCAAAGCACCCTTTAAATAGAAAAAGTCCACTTCCTGGGCAGGAATATTCCAGCTTACGGTGGGAATTTTTCCTGTGCCAGCCATGCTCAATACCTGCTTTTCTTCAGGCAACTCTTCTACTGGAATTTGTCTTGGCAAAAAGGCAGACCCCAACTCAAAAAGCAATTGGGAATTCATCCGGTAATGAAAATTATATTTTATCACTTCCAGTATTCCCGGAATCAATGTAGTCCGCATTATCCCCTGCTCTTCGCTAATTGGGTTCTGCACCGGAACCCACTTGCGCAATGGGTCATCTTCAGAAAGCCGTAATTTATCCAGCAAACGATGGTTTATGAAAGAATAAGTAATAATCTCATAAAAGCCGGATGAAAGCATAAAATTGCGCATAGCTTCAAAAGCTCTTTTGTGGTCAGGCTCCCGGCTGGGTATTAAACTCCCGCCTGGCAAAACAGCGGGTATATTATCATATCCATACAGGCGGGCTACTTCTTCCACCACATCTTCTTCAATATGGACATCAGCCCTTCTGGTAGGGACAGTAACCTTTATTGCACCCTGATCTTTTTCAGCTTCCACCCCAAAACCAAGCTTCTGGAGTATGGATAGTATTTCAGCAGCAGGTATCTCGATACCTAGTATATTTTTAACCTTTTGCGGAGTAATTTCAATTTCCACCGGATGCACAGGACGAGGGTAATTATCGACTACCCCTTTCAATACTTCTCCACCTTCGAGCTCGGCCATCAACCGCGAAGCCCTGTTTTGCGCAGAAAGAACTCCTTCCGGGGCCACTCCCTTTTCAAAACGCTGCGAAGCTTCCGATATGAGCGCTGTTGACCGGGCTGTCCGTCGTATACTCACCGGATCAAAAAACGCTGATTCCAGCAATACTTCATCCGTATTCTCGCTTATTTCAGTATTTTTACCTCCCATAACACCTGCCAAGGCAATAGGTGAATTAGGATCAGCTATAACCAGGTTGTCAGGAGTCAGTCTTCTTTCCACATCGTCAATTGTAGTAAGCTTCTCTCCTTCTTGGGCGCGGCGCACAATGATGGAACCATCATTGATCAATTTATAATCAAAAGCGTGCAAAGGTTGTCCATATTCCCACATGACATAATTAGTTATGTCCACAATACTATTGATAGGCCTGATACCAGCCTTTAACAATCTCATTTGCATCCATACTGGAGCATTCCTGACTTTCACTCCCCGGATCACCCGGGCAGTATAACGCCGGCAAAGGTCCTCATCCCGGATTTGGACAGAAGTATACTTGTTAGTTTCTTCAGCAGTTTCCGGAGGTATTTCGGAAGGAGGTTGAACCTCTAACTCAAATATGGCAGCCAGCTCATTAGCAACCCCAACCAAGCCCAGGCAATCAGCCCGATTGGGAGTCAAGCTCAACTCTATTATCTTATCGTCAATTCCCCAGTGCTTAACCAGATCTGTCCCGGGTTTGATATCTTCTCGCAAAACCATGATGCCTTCTTCTTCTTGAACCAGTTCTAACCCCAGTTCCGTGGCAGAACAAATCATTCCATGGGAAGTAACTCCATCAAATTCAAGTTCCGTGATCTTTTTATTCCCGGGCAACACACTGCCGGGTATAACGACGGGAACTATCTGACCAACTTCTACATTTGAAGCTCCGCATATCACTTGGCGTAAGGCAGTATCACCGGTATCCACCGAAACCACCGAGATATCTTCCCTTTCCGGATGCTTTTCAATCCCCTGGACAATACCGGCAAAAAGACCCTGAATACCCGGGTTAAAATCTTCCACAGATTCTACTTCTACTCCTGCCATGGTCATTTTTTCCGCAATTTCCTCTGCAGTTGCTTCCAAGTCAGGTAAATAATCCTTTAGCCATAGGTATGGTACTAGCATGATGCTCCTCCTTCTATAACCGTGTTTATATCTTTAACCACCCAGGTTTCAACTTTATTGCCTGCTTTATTTAAACTTTTATCCTGAGTAGTTATGAATTGCAAATATTATAACTACACTTAGCCTTACTTAACTAAAACTGGCTCAGCATTCTTAAATCGTTGTCATAGAACAACCTGATATCGTCCAGGCCGTATTTGAGCATGGCAATCCGTTCTATGCCCATTCCAAAAGCAAACCCAGTAACCTCACTGGGATCATAACCGGAAACCTGCAAAACATTAGGATGAACCATGCCTGCTCCCAGCACTTCCAACCATCCCGTATGTTCACAAGTGCGGCATCCCTCTCCTTCGCAAATCACACAAGAAATGTCCACCTCAGCACTGGGTTCCGTAAAAGGGAAGAAACTAGGACGCAAGCGAATCTTTTGATGTTCCCCAAACATTTCCCGAGCAAAAACCAATAAAGTTCCTTTCAAGTGAGAAAATGAAATATCCTTGTCCACTGCCAACCCTTCTATTTGATGAAACATAGGAGAGTGAGTAGCATCGTCATCACGCCGGAAGACCTTTCCCGGAGCCACAATTCGGACAGGTAGTTCGGGGCTCTGCTGTTCCATAACCCGTACCTGGACAGGTGAAGTGTGTGGCCGTAAAAGTATCTGATTGGTAATATAAAATGAGTCTTGCATATCGCGGGCAGGATGATCAGCAGGAATATTCAAAGCCTCGAAACTATAATAATCTAGCTCCACCTCCGGCCCTTCTGCCACTTGGAACCCCATACCAATAAAAATTTCCTTGAGTTCATCAAGAATGGCATTAACCGGATGTTTTTTACCCATTTCAATAGGCTTGCCGGGCAAAGTAACATCTATTTTTTCCTGTTCCCACTTTTCCTTTTGAGTGACCTCCTCAAGTTCTTTTTGTTTTTTTTCGATGAGATCCTCCAGCCTGTCCTTAAGTTCATTAGCCTTCTGCCCAATCACCGGTCTCATATCTTCAGGTTGATCCTTCATACTTCTCAATATGGAGGTTATTTCACCTTTTTTGCCCAAATAGCGCACTTTTAAATCTTCCAGTACTTTCAAGTCAGAAGCAGATTGAATCGCCTCTTTTGCATAATTTTCCAGCTCTTCGATTTTTTCAAGCATCATTACTTCCTCCCCGCCTGATTATCTTTATCTTTAAAGTAAAAAACCTTCGCTTAATGAGCGAAAGCTAAAACCACACACTCACACATAACACTTTCAGCTATAGCACACCCGCCTGATCAACACAGGGGTATCCACCGGGAATAACCCCCAAAATAAAATTACCGGTTTATCCATGGCTTTATCCCTACTTAATTCGCCATCAGGTGCTTATACATTAAGTAGGCTGCAATGGAACCGGTATTTTCGAATATCATCCAAAACAGGTCAGCGGGTAGCAAAGCTAGCCACTTCCTTTCAACTATTTAATCACCCGAGTATTTCAAGTGGATTATACCATAATCGTAACTTTAAAAGCAACCAGCTCTACCAACTAACACTCAGCCCGCTCACTAAGTTTGCAAGCTGGCGTTATGCTAAATTATTATCTATTATTTAGTGTAATATTCTCTCTGCTTGGCAGCTTCAAAAACAATTATCCCCGCTGCTACTCCGGCATTTAAAGATTCAACTCCCTTCATTAGGGGGATACGAATCCAATTATAGTTCATCTCTTGCAACTCCTTAGAGATACCTTTATTCTCATTACCAATGAGGATAACTGCAGGCTTTCTGAAATCAGCTTCAAAATAATATTGAGGGGCATCTGCATCAGCTGCAAAAAGGGATATATTATTAGCTTTAACTCCATGGCTAAACTCTTTGAGATCGTCGATGGGAATAACTTTTATATTAAATAGAATTCCTGCCGTTGAGCGCAGAACCTTTGGATTGGAGTATCTTACTGTGCCCGGAGTGTAAAAAACAGCATCACATCCGGCTCCTGCCGCTGACCGAATGATGGTTCCCATATTACCGGGATCCTGTATTTGATCTACCAGTACTGCAAGCAATCCCGGTGATTCAAGCACTTCCTTGTAATCATAATAAGGATAGGAAGCTATAGCCATTATTCCCTGGGGAGTTTTCGTCTCGGCCATTTTTTTTAGCAGCCCTTCGGTAATGGCTATTTTCTTTGCACCAGATGGTAATAAATCCATTAGTTTCATCAACTTATCATCGTCAATTAACTCGGGAACATAAAAAAAGTCCTCAATCTGAATCCCGCTGTTCAAAGCTTCTTCTACCAGTCGGGCCCCTTCCAGGGGGAGCAACCTATCATCTTCCAGGTTGCCCTTCAGTAATTTGAGGTACTTTTTTATAGATTGATTACGTTCGCTGGATACTATTTTCATGATCCCGTACTTTAAATATGCTCCTTAGCCACATTGACAAGGCGGCTAAAGCCTTCCCGATCTCTTACGGCCAAATCTGCCAGCATTTTCCGGTTTACTTCAACTCCGGCTTTTTTAAGACCGTTCATTAGTTGGCTGTACGACATGCCATTTTCACGAGCTGCAGCATTAATACGGGTAATCCACAACTTACGGAAGTCCCTCTTCCGCTGTTTGCGGTCACGATATGCATATTGCATTGAACGCATAACCTGCTGATTAGCCATGCGGTATAGTTTACTTTTAGCTCCATAATATCCTTTGGCTAATTTTAGTATCTTTTTACGCCTCTTTTTGGCTACATTACCTCTTTTTACGCGTGGCATTTTCATTACCTCCTTCTGGAAAATTAATAATCATAAATGCCTTTATTAGACATAAGGAAGAATTTTGTCTACCCGTTTATAATCAGACTTGCTTACCGTGGTAGGCTGGCGCAGACGGCGTTTTCTTCTAACGCTTTTCTTCTCCAGAAGGTGACTCTTGTATGCGCTAAACCTCTTGAATTTCCCTTTGCCGGTTTTTTTGAACCTTTTGGCTGCTCCCCGGTGAGTTTTCATCTTGGGCACTTTTACAACCTCCTTCTACTTCGTCTTTGGCGCAAGAATCATGATCATGTTTCTACCCTCTACTTTAGGTTCTTTCTCCACAACCCCTACTTCAGAAATTTCGTCAGCTAATCGATTACATAAATCCTTGCCTATATCTTTATGGGTAATTTCCCTGCCGCGGAACATGATAGTTACCTTGACTTTATCGCCGCCTTTCAAAAAGCGAAGGCAGTTTTTAAGTTTGACGTTAAAATCATGGTCATCAATACCGGGCCTTAACTTAACTTCTTTCACCGAAATAATTTTCTGATTCTTCTTGGCTTCTTTCTCCTTCTTGCTTTGCTCATACTTATACTTGCCGTAATCCATAACCCTACAAACAGGTGGTTTGGAATTCGGCGACACATTGACCAGATCCAGGTTTTTCTTGTGGGCAACTTCCAGGGCATCATTTAGCCCCATAATTCCTAACTGGGTCCCATCGCTGTCAATCAATCTAACTTCCTTTGCTTTAATCTGATCATTGATCAACAGATCCTTAGCGATTACTGTCACCTCCGTTTTTTAAATTAAAAAGAGCAGTGATCCCACTGCTCATACAATCCCAAATAAATTTTGGTTTTTGCAACCCTGGTCGCTATACCAAATGGCATGCTTCCGGGTGAGAAGCAGAGGGCTTCTACTTGATCATCATATCTTTTGCTGACTATAATATCCTAACAAATCTATTATTGGAAGTCAATTATAACTTATATTTTACTCTTTACTCTTTTCCTCCGGCAATTTCCGATAATGAATCTCTTCCTTAAGTAGGCCAATAAACTCTTCCCTATCTACTTCACCCAGATCTCCCTGAGTGCGGTACCTTAGAGCAACCTGTCCACTTTCTATTTCCTTCTCCCCCAAAACCAGCATATAAGGTATCTTCCTTAGCTGAGCTTCTCTAACTTTTTTGCCAAGTTTTTCGCTGCGCATGTCCACTTCTGCCCGGAAACCTTCTTTGAGTAACCTGTCATGGAAATCAGACGCTGCCCCATGCTGATCTTCGGACAAAGGCATAACTATTACTTGCACCGGAGCCAGCCAGGTAGGGAACCATCCGCCAAAATGCTCTATTAATAAGGCTAAAAATCGCTCCATGGCTCCGTATATAACCCGGTGGATAATTACCGGGCGGTGTTTTTCCCCATCACTTCCCACATAGGTTAAATCAAAGTTTTCCGGCATCTGAAAGTCAAGCTGAATGGTTCCACACTGCCAAGTCCTTCCCAGACAATCCTTGAGGTGAAAATCTATCTTCGGCCCATAAAAAGCGCCTTCACCTTCCCGGATAATATAATCCAGGTTTTTCTGCTGCAGTACACTCTTGAGTATGGAAATAGCCCTGTCCCACAACTCATCGCTCCCCATAGACTTTTGGGGACGAGTGCTAAGCTCGATTTGATACTCAAAACCAAAGACATCATAAAAACGCTGAATCATATCTATAATCCCGCCAACTTCACTTTCCACCTGCTCCGGAAGCATGAAAAGGTGAGCATCATCCTGGGTGAAGCTACGCACCCTCATCAGTCCATGCAGTGTGCCGGAAAGTTCATGGCGGTGAACCTGTCCAAGTTCGGCAATGCGCAGTGGAAAGTCCCGGTAGCTGTGCATCTTGGATAAATAGACCAGCATTGCACCCGGGCAGTTCATGGGCTTAATAGCAAACTCCTTCTCGTCTATCTCCGAAAAATACATATTCTCCCGATAATGATCCCAGTGGCCGGATCGTTTCCACAGTTCACAGTCCAAAAGGATGGGAGTCTTAATTTCCTGGTAATCAGCCCTGGCATGCTCCTCACGCCAGAATGATTCTAACTCTCGCCAGATGACCATCCCGTTGTGATGAAAAACCGGAAAGCCGGGTGCTTCCGGATGCATGCTAAAGAGTTCCATGTCCTTGGCAATCTGTCGATGATCCCTTTTCTTGGCTTCTTCCAGCATCTTCAAGTATTGTTTAAGCCTTTTCTTCTCTGGGAAAGAAACCCCGTAAACTCGCTGCAGCATTGGATTTCGCTCATCACCGCGCCAGTAGGCCCCCGCCAGACTAGTGAGATTAAATGCTTTAACCCGCCCCGTGGAAGGCAAATGTGGACCACGACACAGATCCACAAATTCCCCCTGCCGGTAACAGGAGATATATTCTTCATCGGGGAACTCCGCTATTAATTCTACTTTATAATCTTCCCCCTGCTCTTTAAACATTTTTTCAGCTTCAGCCTTGTCCAGTTCCAGCCTCTCCAGGGGAATATCTTCTTTAACTATTTTCTGCATCTCTTTTTCGATGCTTTCCAAATCATTAGATGATATAGGCTCAGGAAAATCAAAATCATAATAAAACCCGGTCTCTATAGCCGGGCCAATGCCCAGTTTGACATCAGGATACAATCGCTTTACTGCCTGAGCCAGCACATGACTGCTGGTATGCCAGTAAATAGCAGCGCCCTCTTCACTTTCAAAAGTAAGGAACTCCACATTAGTCGACTCTTCTAGCACAGTGCTTAAATCACGCAGTACCCCATTAACCAAAGCAGCAACTGCTTTCCCCGCCATGCCGGGATCAACTTCCTTACATATTTCGATTAGGCTAGAACCTTTCAGACAATCATGAGATGATTTCCCCACTATTTCCACATTAATATACTCCAAAATTTCGCCTCCAACTTCTGCATATTTTATCGTAGCTTTTCCAGTTTAATTACTTTCCCTCACACTACAAAACTTACACCGTCTTATTCCATTACCTTATACCACTCTCTTCATGACGGTGGATATCTATGTTACGCTTTTCCAATTCCTTAATAAACTTATCCGGCTTTACTGCTCCATCAGCCTCAGGAGCAAAAACCCCCGTGCGCTTTATTTCTCCTCTACCCAACATCAAGGCACCTATGGAGAGGGGTATTCCCGTCAAATTATGCATATTATCTACAGCCTGGTAAGTTATAGTGGTTCGGGCACCATTCTTGTAACCATGCACATCAACCCTAATAGAAGAAAAGCTAACTGCAGAGCCAATTCGGTGAAACATAGGCATTGACTTTTTAAATGCCTTACCCAGTAAATCTTTTTTGATGGGTGAATTGGTCATGCGGGCTTTTGAAAGAAACTTCATAAAATTATTCAAGTAACTCTCTTTCAGTCCCCCCTTAAGGGTTACATTTTTTACATCGGGAAGATACCTGGGAATAGTTATCGGTTCCGGATGCCCCAAGTTAAAAGTTCTTACCCGTCCCATGGGGCTCACAAAATCCACTGGCTCCGGGTTGCTTCCCGCTTTAACCTGGATTTCATCCCCATTCTTAAAAGAGGGAACATATCCATCAAATATATGTAAAGTGTGTAAAATAACTGCAGCACCTTCTGAATCGTTGGCACTACCACCCCAGTAAATATTTATTAAATCAATTTCCTCCATTTCTTCATATCCTTTCCGGGCCAATAAATTGCTCATACCCGGAGTCCAGCCCATCCCGGTCATCACTTTAACTTTCTTCTGCCTGGCCTTTTCATCTAAAGGCAACACTGAATAAACTGCGTCATGGTCATCGCAAATGCTGGTACAATGAACTCCTGCCTCTATGCAAGCATCCACCACCTTCTTTTCAAATAAATAAAAAGGGCCAACTGCACTTGCCACTACATCGTACTCCCGAATAGTATCTACCAATTTTTTATGAAACATCACATCCACTGTAGAAACATCTACCCGGTCATCCTTCAAAGATAGAGCAAGTTCATTTGCCGCTTCCGTATTAATATCTGCAATAGTTAATCTTTCCACATCATCCTGGGTTACAAGATCCTGCACCGCCCTTTTGGCCATTTCCCCTGCGCCACCCAACACAATTATTTTCAATATAAAAACCTCCTTTAGTAAAAGGCATAAAAAACCTGAACAAGCCTCATGAATATTAACAGTACAAAGTTCGGAACTGGATATGTTTTTTCCTGCTTTGTACCCAACTACATTTGCAATTCTACAACATCCCCGTCTTCCAAAACATGATCACGAGGAACAGCCTGGCCATCAAAGCGTGCAGATCCCCAAACCAGAGCACTTTTCAAGTTACTGGCAAAGTCTTTGTGGATCTCCTCAGCAAAGTCGAGAACCGTACTCCCCCTTTTCAAAATAAAAGGCTGATCCATGTCCGCCTGCCTGCCAGGAGCTTTTCCGTAAACCCTGATCACATCCAGCAACCGGAAAACATTTTCCTTAAACTCTTCCAGCCCATTCCCATTAGCAGATACACCATGTAACTCCAACTCCGGCTTTAACTCCCGTATCAGTTGCAAATTTTCCTTTCCCTCATCAGTATCAACCTTGCTAGCTAAAATCATATAAGGCTTGGGCGCTATTACTTCATCCTGCTCTTCAGTAATATCAATAATCTTCTTTTCATGAAGCAACTCCAGGATTCCTTCCAATTGCTCTAAGCAATCCCCGGCCAAGGCATCCACCATGATGAGCAAGGCATCAGCACTTTGGATTGTATTCATAAACCCGGGAGGAAAGTTTTCGGGCATTATGGGAGGACCATCCACAATCTGGACATGAGTATCTCTATAAGGCATCATTCCAGCCACCGGCTGGGAAGTAGTATAGGGATATTCGGCTATCTTTACTTTTGCCCGTGACAACGCTCCCAGTAAAGAAGATTTACCGACATTGGGATAACCCACAAGCACAACCTGTCCGGCTCCCTGTTTTTCCACCTTAAAAGGATCGTAGGTGCTTTTAGAAGGCTTTTTCTTCTGGCTCTCCTCACGCAGCTTAGCCAGCCTGCTTTTAATATCAGCTTGAAGCTTCTCGGTGCCTTTATGTTTGGGAATAGCTGAAAGCATATCCTGCAGAGCAGCTTTTTTTTCTTCAATGGTTTGAGCTTTTTTATAGGCTTCTTCTGCTTCGTAATACTGAGGAGTAAGATTCGCAGGCATCTAATTACACTCCCATTTCAAGAGCAAATTTAAATCCCCTACACATAAGTAGGGGAACTAAGTGGTGCGCCCGGGAGGTTTCGAACCTCCGGCCTCCTGCGCGTCAAGCAGGCGCTCTCCCCCTGAGCTACAGGCGCTTGAACTGTCTCACTCGCTGTCTATCAGTCTTTTTAGGATTTGGTATATCTTTCCATTGTCCTAATTTTGCTTGTTTTAACCCTTTTTATTTAATAATAATTTTTAACTCCCTTACGGACTATACCAAAGGGATATCTCCTTCCCCATTTTGCTGTTGTCGGTGGATCTATTTTAAGCTTACCTTACTTATTAATTGAAACATAATTATGATTCGATCGTCAAGAAGAAATCATCCATCATTCCTAAAATTTAACCTCTTCTAGTTCCCGAATAGCAGTGATTAATCAAGACACAGAATATATCAGTAATTTGGCATAGTTTTATTATGTTCAGGTTCCAGAAGTTACTTTAGAGCTTGTTCTAGATCCGCAATCAAATCTTCAGGTGCTTCCAAGCCCACGGAAAGGCGTACCAGATCTTCTCCTATTCCCATTTGTTCCCTGATATCAATGGGGATACTGTCATGGGACATGGTGCAGGGATAAGTAATTATACTTTCTACTGCCCCCAGACTGGTCGCCAGTACCGGTATTCGAACATTTTCCAACATGTTACGGGCTTTGGTGGAAGATTGCAAACGGAAAGAAATGATACCTCCGTCACCATCTGCTTGTTCCTGGTGAATTTGGTGACCGGGATTTTGTATAAGACTAGGGTAATATACCTCATTTACATAAGAATGTTCATTTAGCCAGGCGGCTAATGCCCGGGCGCTTTCCTGGTGTTGTTCCATACGCACCTTTAAAGTTTTAATTCCTCGCATTAACAGCCAGCAATCCTGTGGAGCGGCTATGGCCCCGAATGTGTTCTGTAGAAATTTTATCCTGCTTGCAAGATTCTCACAGTTAACACAAGCTGCCCCGATGATGAGATCACTGTGTCCTCCCAGATATTTGGTGGCGCTATGAATAACTATATCTATACCCAATTCCAGAGGACGTTGGAAATAAGGAGTCATGAAGGTATTATCCATAATGGTTAAAAGGTTATAAGTCTGGGCCAATTGCACAGTTTGACGAATATTAGTTATTTTTAGTAAAGGATTGGAGGGCGATTCTAAATAAATTGCCCGGGTATTATCTTTTATATTCCGTTCAATATTTTCCGGAATGGTAGTGTCAATAAAAGTAGTTTCTATTCCCAGGCGTTGAAAAAGGCCGGTTAATGCCCGGTAAGTCCCTCCGTAAACATCGCTGGTTACCAGCAGATGATCTCCGGGGGAAAATAATAAAAATATACTTGATATAGTTGCCATGCCTGAGGCAAAAGCAAAAGCTCTGTATCCGTTTTCCAGTTTAGTCAGGATGTTTTCCAGAGTATTGCGAGTGGGGTTGGCAGAACGAGAATATTCATATGCCCCGTCATTTTCCAACCCATCCTGGTGGAATGTTGATACTTGGTAAATTGGATAACTTACTGCTCCGGTAACCGGATCCACTTCATTGCCGGTGTGCAATATCTTAGTACTTTTTTTCATGATAAAGCTACCTCCATATCTTGAATCAAATCTTTCTGATCTTCAATGCCTATCGAAAGGCGTAGCAGTCGATTGTTGATTCCCAAACTGTTTCTGGTTTCTTCGTTGATATCTCCATGGGTTTGTGTGTAGGGAAAAGTGACCAGCGTTTCTATACCTCCCAGGCTTTCGGCAAAGGAAATTAATTCGATGTGCTCTAAAAACCGGGGAATAAGCTCTGGTGTTCTAACTTCAAAAGAAATCATGGCCCCGTATCCTCTTGCCTGTTTTAGGTTTAGCAGGTATCCGGGATTATCGGGCAAGCCCGGATAATACACCCTTGTGACCTGAGGATGGTTTTGTAACCACCGGGCCAGTGAAACTGCATTTTGTTGTTGCTTTTCCATGCGTATCCCCAATGTTTTTATTCCTCTGAGTAGCAGCCAGCTTTCATGAGGAGATAAAATGCTACCTGTAGAGTTTTGCCAAAAATAAAGCTTATCGCCTATTTCCTGATCCTTTACTGCAACCAGGCCTGCAATAAGATCATTATGCCCACCCAAGTATTTAGAGGCACTGTGAATCACTATGTCGGCTCCCAACTGTAAAGGATTTTGTAAATAAGGGGTTAAAAACGTATTGTCCACGATCAGCAAAATATTGTTTTGGTGTGCAATCTGGGCAATAGCTTTCAGATCGCAAACTTTTAAAAGTGGGTTTGTTGGCGATTCAATAAAAATAGCGGCGGTATCTTCTTGTATGGCATTAGTTATTTCCTGCAAATTGGTAGTATCCACGTAGGTAGCCTCTATGTGATATTGATTTAGTATTTCGTTCAATAAACGGTAGGTACCCCCATATATATCTTCTGTCATAATGAGGTGTGAATTATAACCGAGAAACATAAAAACATTGGTTATGGCAGACATTCCTGAGGGGTAGGCAAGCCCAATGTTTCCATTTTCCAAAGCAGCAATACCTTTTTCAAGAACAAGGCGTGTGGGATTACCACTTCGACTGTAATCGAATCCGGTGCTTTCATTAAGCGCCGGATGTTGGAAAGTAGCAGTTTGGTAGATAGGTACGCTTATTGAGCCTTTACAGTCATAACCCACTCCCATGTTTGCAGCCAGAGTATCTAATTCCATTTTTTTCACCTCAAACCTATGTGCTGTTTTTTGCTATTGATAGTTGATAGATATATGTCACATATTAGCTATATTACTATATTAGAAGAAGCCATATTAATATGTCGTAATATATTGATTTTGTTAATTGTCAAGTTCCTGCACCAAAATTAAAAATATGTTTTAACGAGTTGATTACATTATAAATATTTTAATTCTATCAATCCTATAGTGTTAATAGATTTTAATAGTTATAAGTGTTTAAGTCAAGCTAAAACCGCAGCCCACAACAATAAAATGGCGCAAAGATAGGGAAATAAATAAATTAAATTAGGTTTCAACCTTATTGCCCGTACCATGGATAAAAATTTTCGTATAAGTAAAAAACGCAAAATAAGCAAAAACCTAATTGACATTCAGCAAAATTTTGTCTTAATATAAAAAGGCAACCAATATTATCGATTTAGTAGGATATCTAAATGGAAGGTGTGAGTTGATGAAAAAGTTACCTCGAAGGGAAATGTTAAAAATTGGAGGGATGGCTGGTTTGTGGGGAATAGCGTCATTTTATGGTTTAACGGTATTGACGGGCTGTGATATTGGAGGAATTGGCGAAGAGGGTGATCCCGACAAACCTACCCTGAAGCTTGGTTATCTGCCCATTACTGATCATTTATTGTTGATCTCTTTGGCCCGGAACAAATTTGCCAAGGCTAATATCAAGCCCGTTCAGTATTCCGGATGGCCAGAGCTGGTAGAAGCTATAAGGGCCGGAGCAGTTGATGCCGGTTTTTTGCTTACCCCACTGGGACTGGAGCTAAGACATAATAAGGTGCCGGTAAAGGCTATCTTGCTAGGTCACCGTAACGGCAGTATGATTACAGTCAACCCGGAAGCAAATATAAATCGGGTAGAAGAGTTGGCGGGAAAAAGAGTGGCCATTCCCAGCCGTTATTCTACGCATAATATACTATTAAACAAGAGCTTGCAACAGCATGGAATTGATACGGATCAGGTTGAGAGCATAGAAATGGCCCCGCCGGAAATGGTGCAGGCTTTGAATGCCGGGCAAATTGATGCATTTATAGTAGCCGAGCCATTTGGGGGGCAGGCTGAAAAGCAGGGTGTGGGAGAGGTTCTTTTATTATCCAAAGAAATCTGGTCAAATCACATTTGCTGTGTATTGAATGTACGTGAAGAGGCTTTGGAGGATAAACCGGAAGCTGTGGAAGAACTGGTAGAATCCCTGGTAGATACAGGTAATTTCATTGAAAACAACCCGACTGAAGCTGCCGGGTTATCTCCCGAATTTTTGGGGCAGCAGCCTTCTACAATTGAACATGTTTTGACCTCTCCTTCCGAAAGAGTAACCTTTGATGATCTGCAACTGGAAAGAGAGGATTTCATGGCTACCAAGGAGTATCTGGACACCTTTAATATTCAGCAACTAAATGTGGATATGGAAGAATATCTTGAAAATTCTTTTGCTAGCAAGGCTTATGAAAAATTGGCTCATGCTAGGTTTTAGAATATTTGCAACTGTTCTATGATCTCTGCTGTGTGAAGATGGAGTAACTATCTACTTAATTACGTAGTAACTCTACAACTTTACATTTTGATAACGAAAAGGGAGGTGAAGTTTCATTCTCCATTTACAGAAAGGACGTTTCATGATATCGGCAGAAAGGATTTTATTGCCAATAATAACTTTGCTAATACTGTTGTCAAGTTGGCATATGCTGGCTATTAGTGGAGTATATACTGAATACCAGTTTCCCGGCCCGCTGGCAGTATTTCAGGCTCTTGCTGAAATGGTGAGAGATGGAACTCTCTGGGAGCATATTAATATTAGTTTATACAGGTTTGGTATAGCTTTTGCATTGGCTATAATAATTGGTATTTCGTTGGGATTGATTACTGGCTGGAAAACCCGGCTTAATTATGCGCTGGATCCCTTTATACAAATTTTACGTCCCATCTCACCCATTGCCTGGTTTCCTCTGGCAGTCTTATGGTTTGAAATAGGGAATCCGCCGGCTATTTTTATTATTTTCATTTCCGCTTTTTTCCCTATTTTATTAACCACAATCACTGCAGTGAAAGGGGTTGACCGGGTTTTCCTTCAAGTAGCAAGAAATTTTGGTACCAGTGGTTATGCTATACTTAGGAAAGTTATTGTCCCCGCAGCATTTCCCAATATTATGACCGGTTTGCATATAGCTTTGGGCACGGCCTGGATTCACCTGGTAGCCGGGGAGATGTTGGGAGCTCAATCCGGGCTGGGCTTTATGATTATTGACGCCAGAAATTTCTTGCGCACAGATCAAATTATTGGCGGCATGCTGGTAATAGGTTTAATAGGGTTAATATTGGATAAACTTATGGGTTGGATAGAATCAAAAATCAAGTTGAAATGGGGGTATTAATTAATGGAAGGAAAATCCCCGAAACCTAAAATAGAGGTGCAACAGATCATTAAAACATACAAGGATGCGAAAGGTCAGGAAAACCAGGTTTTACAGGAAGTGGATTTGAAGGTATACGAAAAAGAATTTTTCTGCCTCCTTGGAGTGAGTGGTTGTGGGAAATCAACTTTGCTGCGACTGATGGCTGGCTTTGATTCTCCTACCGCCGGGAATATTTTAGTTGACGGAAAAACAATGGAGGCTCCTCGGTCAGACTGTATAATGATATTCCAGGATTATGGCCTTTTCCCATGGCGCAATGTGTTGGGTAATGTAGAATACGGCCTGGAAGTTTTGAATGTACCGACTGTGGAGAGAAGGGGAAAAGCACTGGAATTAATAGAGCTGGTGGGGCTGCAGGATTTCGTCAGGGCCTTTCCGCGAGAACTTTCCGGAGGGATGAAACAGCGGGTGGCATTGGCCAGAGCATTGGCTGTGGAGCCGGAAATTATTTTTATGGATGAGCCTCTAGGAGCTTTAGACGCTATTACCCGGCTAAAGATGCAAGATGAGATTATCCGGATCTGGGAGGAAAAAAATACTACAGTGGTAATGGTTACCCATGATATTAACGAGGCAGTATATTTGGGAGACCGGATAGCTATAATGTCCGGGTCGAAAGGTAATATCAACAAGTTACTGGATATCCCCCTAGAGCGTCCTCGCAACCGGGCCAGTCATAATTTCATGAAAATGCAGGACCATATCCTTTCTGAGTTTGAAATTAGCGTGGCAGAAGATGTGGAATTTTGTATTTAAAGATAAAATTTTTTTATCGAATCAGATATGACAAGGGGATATCTGGAATCTTTGTTAACTCACAGATATTTGCTTTAGAAAAATATAACATAAGGAGAGATGTTTTATGAGAATTGCTCAAGATGCAACCAGACTGATAGGTAATACTCCCATGGTTTATCTAAAAAATATTGCCGATAATTTACCTGCCACTATCGCGGCTAAGCTGGAATCGTACAATCCCGGCGGCAGTGTAAAGGATCGCATAAGTCTAAATATGATCGAAGTTGCCGAAATTGAAGGTAAGATCAAAGCGGATAGCATTATTCTGGAACCAACCAGCGGCAATACGGGGATAGCACTAGCTTTGGTGGCTGCGGCTAAGGGGTATAAATGTACCTTGACCATGCCAGAAAGTATGAGCATGGAAAGAAGAAGCTTGTTAAAAGTATTAGGCGCGGAGTTAATTTTAACCCCTGCGGCCGAAGGAATGAAAGGGGCTATCAGTAAAGCAGAGGAATTGGCCAAAAGTGATTCGAGATATTTTATGCCCTAGCAGTTTAATAATTCAGCGAACCCGGCTATACATCGCCAAACTACCGCTGAAGAGATCTGGGCAGATACGGAGGGAAGTATTGATATTCTGGTGTTGGGTGTGGGAACTGGCGGTACTTTAACCGGGGTAGGCGAGGTTATTAAATCACGTAAGCCGGAAGTGAAAATAGTAGCAGTAGAACCGGAATCATCGGCGGTGCTCTCCGGCGACATACCCGGGCCGCATCGTATTCAGGGAATTGGAGCAGGTTTTGTGCCGCAAGTTTTGGAAGTTTCGCTCATTGATGAAATTATGGCTGTCTCTGATAATGAAGCTATGGAAACTTCCCGGCAGCTTATGAAAAAAGAGGGATTGCTGGTGGGGATTTCTTCCGGAGCTGCCGGTTGTGCTTCTCTACAGGTGGCTGCCCGCACCGAAAATGAGGGTAAAACAATAGTGACAGTGTTTCCCGATCTTGCTGAACGGTATATGTCCACAGCTTTATTTGATCCTATTAAAGGAGGAGAATAAGTGGATGAGTCATAGATATTCATTTTTAAATTCCGAAGTTCCGGATAAGGAAGAAGTGAAGCAAAAGACAACCAATCCGGCTACCAGTGAGCTGCAGGAGCGCCTGGAACAAGCGGGAGTTATGGATTTATGGCAGCGTTTTAGACAACAAACTCCCCAGTGCCGATATGGGTTAAGTGGAACTTGTTGCAATCGTTGCCTGTGGGGTCCCTGTCGAGTAGACAATAATAAAAAGCAGGGTATTTGTGGTGCGGACGCCGATCTTATAATTGCTGGAAACTTGTTGCGGTATCTGGCGGCGGGCTGCACTGCTCATGGTACTCATGCCTTACAAGTAGCGGAAACACTTCTGGCTTATGCTGCAGACACCTTGCCTTATTCTCCCCTGGGCGAAGAAAGATTGGCGGAATTGGCTCGTTTGCAAGGAATAGAACCGCAGGATGCTAGTTTGAGCGAGCAAGCTAAAGCTGCAGGGCAATTGTTACTGGAAACAGTTAAAGGTAACGGCAAAAGCAACATATTTAATTCGGATGATCCGGAAGCCGAAATTCAAGATACCGCTCTTCGTCGAGTTATAAAAAATTACGCTCCTGCAGAGAGAGTGGAGCTATGGGAGAACCTGGGGATCATGCCCAGTTCCAACAACGAGGAAGTATTTGAAGCTTTGCACTTGACCACTCTGGGGAGTTGTAGTGATTACCGAAGCTTATTGAAACAAGAACTGAAAACCGCTCTGGCTTATGCTTACGGTGCCCTCATGCCGGCTTGTGCAGGACAGGAAGCCTTGTATGGAACTCCCCGGCCTGGGCAGGCACCAGTGGAAGTCAATTACGGTGTTTTACAAAGTGATGCGGTAAACATACTTATCTCCGGCCACTCTCCGGTTTTGGCTGAAAGTCTGGTGGCAGCTGTGCAGAAGCCGGAAATAAAGGAGCGGGTGGAAGCTGCTGGTGCCCGCAAAATTGTTTTGGCTGGCTCTTGCTGCACCGGCAATTCACTCCTCTCACGCCACGGGGTGCCTTCGGTGGCTAACATAATGGCCCTGGAACTGGTTTTGGCTACCGGCGCAGTTGACGGGATGGTCTTGGATATGCAGTGTACTATTCCCGGTTTAAAAACAGTAGCTGATTGTTTTGGTGGCAATATTATAACCACATATGAAGGGAACCGCTTTGTCGGTGATTACCACCGCCCATTATCTTTTAACAAACCCCATCAGGTGGCTGAAGAAATAATTGAACTTGCTATTGCAAATTTTGCCCGTAGAAGTTCGCAAAATACTTATATACCAGCAGAGACTACTAGGGCAATGGCGGGATGGAGCACAGATTCCTTTTTTAACGCCCTGGGGGGTGGGGAGAATCTTCTTGAATATATGCGGGAAAGTAAAATTAAAGGAATAGTGTCTATTTGCGGTTGTAACAGTCCCAAAACTCTCTATGAGTTTGACCAGGTTCACCTTGCTAGGGAGTTGCTCAAGAGAGGCATTCTGGTGTTTACATCCGGTTGCGCTTCTTATGCACTGATCAATGCCGGTCTGGCTGTCTCGGAGGCGGCTGAAAATGCAGCCGAAGGCTTGCGGGATATTTGCTACAAACATGGAATCCCTCCAGTTTTACCTATTGGATCCTGTACCGACAATTTTCGCCTCTTGCAAATTTATATGCGTTTATCTCAACTGGCGGGATTATGTCCTTCGCAGATGCCATTTTGCCATTCGGGGCCCGCACCTGGAAGTGAAAAGAACGTGGGACAGGGGCTTACTTTTTTACTTCACGGAATCAGCGTTCATCAGGGTTTTCCTGGAGGAATCCCGGTACCATTGCCACAACCAGTAGAGAACCAGCAACATGTAGACGATCTGGAGCTTACTGCTACTTCAGTGGCCAAATACTTCGCCCGGGAAGCCCATGAAGAGCTGGGTGCCGGCATATATTTGGAACCCTATCCCCATTTGGCAGCAGGAACTATTCAAATGCATTTGCACCGGAAGCGTCTTCAATTAAACTGGAAAGGGTGATTTTAATGACAAGTTCACCTGTTTACCAAGGTTATAAGCGCTATCTTCGACAAGTTGTTATGCCAGCAGTAGGAACTGAAGGACAACGCCGCCTGCAAGATAGTAAGGTAGCTATCCTGGGCCAGGGAGCCTTAGGAACAGTTTCTGCAAACTCATTGGCCCGAGCCGGAGTGGGATACCTCAGGTTGGTGGATCGGGATTATGTGGATTATACTAACTTGCAGCGCCAGGTTTTATTTGATGAAGAAGACGTCTCAAATGCATTGCCCAAAGTAATTGCAGCCGCTAAAAAATTGCATAAAATTAATTCAGAAATCGAATATGAGCCTGTTATTGCTGATATAGATCATAACAATATAAAAGAATTCATTGCAGATGTAGATCTGGTACTGGATGCCACAGATAATTTTGCAGTACGCTTGCTTATCAATGAAGCATGTGTAAAATATTCGATCCCCTGGATTCATGGCGCATGTTTGTCCAGTTATGGAGTTACATTTAATATCTTCCCTGGAGAAACTCCATGTTTTCTCTGTTATCTGGGAAAGGAACCCGAACCGGGAACGGCGGATACCTGTGATACTGCCGGAATTATGGGGCCTGTAGTAAATATTGTAGCATCTATCCAGGCAGCCGAAGCTTTTAAATATTTAACGGGTAACCGAGAGGCATTAAATTCAACAGGAATGTACCTTGATCTCTGGCAAAATCGTTTTTATGAGTTGCCTCTGATTCGCAATAAAAACTGTAAGGTCTGTGTGGAGCACAACTATACTTTTCTGGAAGGGCATAGAAAAGACAGCATAAGTTATTTGTGCGGGAGCAACGCGGTGCAAATTGTCCCTGCGGAAAAAGAAAAAAACGAGATTTCGTTACAATCTTTGGCAGAAAAGTTTGCTAATCTGGGTACGGTATTTAATAATAATTACCTCATTAAATTTATCCCCGCCAATGAGAATTTTGAAATAACCTTATTTGCTGACGGCCGAGCTCTAATTAAAGGGACTACCGATGAAAAAGTTGCCAGAACTGTGTATGCCCGTTATATAGGAATATGAAGTAATTCCAAAAGCCTAGGCAAGATAAAGCAAAATTACTAAGGGTTACAGAGGACTACACGCCCTATGAACACCAGTTATATGCACCTAAATGCTTATACCTTTTCTATGCCGCTCTCTCCCCGTATTAAATTTTAAGTTCAGATGTAGTTGTCATAATCCATACGAGATATTTCACGTGTTGCTTTTTAATTCGTCTTTTGAGGCATTAGCAAAGAAAACTAATAATTTTTCAATTAGGTTACCTAATTGAAGCGCAACTTGCCTGAATGTTGCAGCAGTTGAATACACTTCTTTTTCTCCATATTCCATGTATAGTCCTGTTTTATAAGAAAGGTCAGCAGCTAATTTCAACATCTGACAGAAAATTATAGCCATTAAAGATAGTAAAATAGTATTTAAAATTGTAGGAAACAAAAGCACATAAACCAGTACCGGGCTAATCATTTTATACCCGACAACCTTTCTTCTATAAAGATTAACCTATCTTTATGCTTACATTTTTTTGCTGGTCAAATATATAAGTTTTTACCATTTTACACTTTTTTTAATTATTCTGTCAAATTATATTGACTATATAAACAGTTTGAATTTCACCTCCTGCAAAAGCTAACCCGCTCCCTTCTGGCAAAGGTTCTGTACCATATTTTTCTTGTTTAGCCTCATTTTAATGGATAGAAAAACTCCCTCCATATCTTAATTTGTATAATAAAAACTGACCATTATTACTACAAAAAACAATGCCAAAAAACTAACCGTAGTTTTGAAAATTTCTTTTCTTTTCTCTTTCTTGCCCATATTCTGATTGGACAAAGAAAAAGAATAATCTATAACCGTTTCTTCAAACCTTTTAATACCGGCTTTATCTAACTTCTCTACCAATTTTCTACTATTTTTTAAAAGCTGATTGCCGGCAAAACCCGTCATCCAAATATCAAAATTACTCCCGTTTTGCTGATGAATCCTAATTCCCCGGCTAGATGCAGTTGCTGCAAAAACAGTTTGGGCAGAGCCTCCTATTTGCTGTGTGCCACCAGAAAACAAAGTGGACAAAGCCAAAAGCACTACCATCCAGCGAGGATATCGTTTTTCAGCAGGTTGGTAAGATTCAATATTATTCAGAGATATCTTATCCTCTCCCCCATAATGGGAGAGCACCATTTCGTTATCATCAATATAAATCCCAAAACTTGCATACCACGCCGACATAAAAAACAACCACAGGCATATTAAGGACAGAGACCAAAACAACAAAGTTCCGGCTAAAAAACCCTCTAAAGCCTGCACAGAGCCTCCCGTGATTAAAATGGGCAAAGCAAAAAAAGTCAGTGAAAGAATTAGGCCTACTACATCCCCCAGCACTGCTGTCGTATCTGAATAGCTCATGCGCTCTAAACTCCGCCTGGGACGCGGTATTACAATATATATTATTAAACCTATCAAAAAAATCCATAAACTAAAAGATCGTGCAGGGCGGAATAATTGAACTGGGGGTTCATAAATCCCCATGTACCCATAGCCGGCCTTAAATGTGCCAGACGGAAAAGTCATATAGTTCATCTGGAGGTACATAGTTTCATAACTACTTCCCGGCCATTTTAGATAAACAGGATCATTAATTATACCTGTTTTAGAAAGGATATTAACGACAGGTTCTTCATGGGGGTGGTAAAAAAGAGATCTAATACTCCTTCTACCCAATTCATGTTTTTGGATACGTTTTTCCAAGTTCTTCTCCGGATTTCCTGCATAAGCGTTTCTCATCTTTTTTTCCAGTTCACTATCAGCAAAGTTTTCCATATTTAAAATCTCACCATCAGTAACCCTAACTATATAATCCTCAAGAGGCAGTGAAGCAAGATGTTTTTTTTCTTCTGTTACAAAATAACCTTCAGTCTCCCTCGCCTGTTCTCTGGAAAAATCAATCAAATCTATCCTTACCAAAGGACTTACCGAAACATACATATAAAGCCATATTGCAAGCATACAGCAAAACAAAAGAAGTAGTCTTCTCCACAGTTCAAACTTCCCGTTTGCACCATTTATTTTATTTTTCAAGGAAAGTATTTTCACTTCCTCCCCTCATAAAATTAGACTAACTTAAATAGCATTTAATCAAGATATTTGCTGCCCATCCATTCTTCGCCGTCCCATTTCATTATCAGACCAAACATACGATTTCCATATTGATCTGTTAAATTTACTTCTATGTCATCTCCTACCTTTTCAAATCTATACACATATGTCAGGTTATTCCTATAAGTATCTTCAAACTCATCTAATGAATATTGACTAAATTTATCGTTTGCAATTAAATTAAAATCACCATGTTTCAAAAGATCATAAATGTAATAGTAAAGGCCCTCTTCTACATAATCATATTTCCCACCAGTAGGATTAGCTTCTTTACCGGCACCCTCTATTTCTGGAGGTTTAGTTTCAGCTGACTCAGATTCCTCTATAATATACTGTTCTTGTTCATAATGCGAACCATCTGTCACTTCCGACTCTTCCCATTCTTCTGCCCGCTCTATTTCATATCCAACAGCATGTAAGTCGTCAGCAGCGCCACCCCAAATATTAGAAAGCCAACTCCACCAACCCACAACCAATACAATGGTTCCCAAAACTAATAATCCTCCCACTCCGGACAAAACGATCAATAAGGTTCTGGCTGACGAAGATTTTTGAGTATCTATAGAAGGAGAAAACAAACCGCTCACTTCACTTGCCATAACCCAGTTAGGCATACCTTTTGCCCATAGATAATGGTTAGCAGTCACTTCGCCTCTTTTAACCATTTTCTGCAATTGAGCCATGTTAAAAGGTCCTTTGCTTTTGCCCTCAAAATTAACATAATATTGCATATTAATTGATACCTCCTTCGATGATAGGTAAAAAACATATCACTAATACCCATTTTTTTTGACTGTAATAGGAACAAAAATAATAGGTAACTGCTCAGGCATCGCTAGGAAAAAAGTAAAAACACCCCCACCCCGACCCTCCCCCTTCAGGGGGGAGGGAGAAAAAATCAACAATATCAATGAATGCTTCTTCTTACGTTATCTTTGGCCTAAGCAGTTACAATAATTTTTAGTGAAGCTAAGTTTATTCTAATATAAGATAGTAAAAAAAAAATCACCCAAAAGGATGATTTTCATAAATACACCTCATCAATACCAGATATTTCACGTGTTGTTTTTTAATTCTTCTATTGTAGTTAAAATATTATCTATTGTTTCCTCAAATTTATTATTTATATCATGTTCCCATATTCTTATTACAATCCACCCATTATTTATGTAATAATCGTTTATTTCTTCGTCTTTCTTCTGGTTTCTTTTAATTCTATCATGCCAAAAATCTTTATTTGTAGAAGGTACTTCACAATGCAACTTGCAACCATGCCAAAAGCAAGAATCTATAAAAATTACTAATTTCAGGTTTTTAATAGCAATATCAGGTTTTCCGGGCAAATCCTCCACATTCTTTTTAAAACTAATGCCTCGACTACTAAGTTCTGTAGTAACTTTTGATACTAATGTGTCAGTTTCTGATTTAACTGATTTCATAGTTTCTCTTCTATTTTCTTTAGTATTATTGTCACTCATTAAATTCAACCAACCTTTCACTTGAAAACTTTAAATAAATTTCTCTTCAAAGCGCCATCTCCGGCAGCAATCTCATTAACCTTTACTCTTTTTCTTAAAATGAGGGTTTATATCTCCGTTGTTTCCCTGTAATCTGGGATTATTATCTTCACACCGGGAAATTTCTTTTCCATCTGGCTTAAAAAACGCTGATAATTAACTTCCCGGGAAACAGGAGGGAATGTATCGTCAAAATGGTGCAGGTAAACAGCTTCGGGTTGCAACCTCTCCACAAATTTTAAAGCATAATCATTTATATCAGATCTACCCTGGAAAGGTATAGTAAGCAGATCCACTCTATCTGGATATGTGGTTCCATCTTCCAGGTTGAGACTACCCAGATGTAACACTTTCTTTCCCTGAGCTTCTACCTCAAATACCAAAACTTCTCCCTGGGGAAAACTACGGTTTAGACGTGCAATTTTCTTCATATTTTCGCGGTGCTTTATTAACCGGCGGTTAAAAAGGGTGGTGGCAATCAATTTTCCATCAAATTTAATATGTTCCCCACGCCATACTCCCACATTAAAAGGTCCTATCTGGAAAGTATCTCCCGGTGTGATTGTCCTGATATTCTTTGAGCTTACTCCCTGCGCCTGAAGAGTTTCTGCTGCTACTTGAGAACAGTAAACAACTTTTTCAGTATCTCTGACCAGTTCCGGAACATCAACCAGGTGGTCAAAATGACCGTGAGTAATTAAAATGTGGTTTATCCCAGTAGCATCATGGTGAGTATAACCTTGAGGCTGCTGACGCATAGCCACGAAAGGATCAAATAAAATAGACTCCTCATTTTCTTCCATAATTATTGTAGCTGTACCATACCATTTTAAAAGCATACTTCTTCTCCCCAATTTTTTAAATTATTATACAATAAATTTTTAAATCAAAAAAGCATATCCTAACCCGATGTTGGCAGGCTAATTTAAATTTTATCTAAAAAAATGCACAATTCATCTTCCTATATTCAATTAGTGACACATTAGTGGATTTTTGATTATTTGCAATATTGTCAACATGCATATATAATTAAATTACTTGATGGAAAATAAAATTTTATTGATTATTTATTCGTGAGGAGGTTTTTACTTGTCTTTTCCGGATAGAAATAACCCATATAGCTTTAACTCATACCTGGAATGGATAAACAATTTAGATTATTACGCCGATGATCCCTTTTTACAAAAGATAGTAGAAGCATTTGCCGGTTCCCAGGCTGAAGAAGTTGATCATGAAGTGAGAGACTTCTCTCCAAAAGTATCTTTTCGCTGGCGTAATTTTGCAGAAAGAATTGCATACCCTGAAAACCGCCCCTTTATGATGCATTACGATGGTCATAAAAATCGCATAGATCGTATAGTTCGCCCCTATGAAACTGAAGTCATGGAAAAAGAAATTTTTGGTGAAGGAATCTTTTCAGATAACACCTCCCCATGGAGTCGATTTGTTAAACTTCTACTTTTAAGCCAGAATTCGGAAGCAGGAGTTCTCTGCCCACTGGCCTGTACATGGGGGATGGTTGAACTTTTAAAGAAATTTGCTGATACACCAGAAACTAAACATATACTTGCCCATTCCCAGGAAGGAATTAACGGAGATTATGCTATAGGAGCCCAGTTTGTCTCTGAAATACAAGGTGGCTCCGATGTTCCTTCCAACCTCCTGGAGGCTGTAAATGAAAATGGCACCTGGCGGCTTTATGGCAATAAATTTTTCTGTTCTGCCGCCCATGCTGATTACGCGGTGGTAACCGCTAAACCGCAGAATTCACAAGATGTGGGTCTTTTCGTTGTTCCCATGTGGCTTCCCGGCAACAAGGAGAAAGAGATACGCAACGGCTATACTATAGACCGTCTCAAGTGGAAAATGGGCACTGTAGAGCTCCCCACTGCTGAAATAACATTTAATGGAACAATAGCTTACCCCGTAGGTCCTTTAAACCGCGGCTTGGCTAACGTTGTAGGTATTGTATTAACGTATTCACGCCTGGTAGTGGGTATGGCCATGAGTGGTGCCATGCTAAGAGGACTACGGGAAGTCAAAAAATATGCAGAATTCCGCACTGCTTTTGGAGTTCCCATCGATAATTTTCCTATGCTGGCAGGTCAGCTTTCCAAGCTGGAACACAATTCCAAGCGAGCAATTGCGGGATGTTTTAAAGTTTATAAAGATTTCATTGACCTCCCCGGCGGACTTTTGCCTGGGCTTACTGCAGATGAACCACTGGATATAAAACAAAAGCGTTTTAACGTGCGCCAGTTAGTAATGCTACAAAAAATCATTGTAGCTGCCGATGCTATTGAACAATCACGCTTGGGGATAAGTATTTTGGGAGGTCATGGCGTTATGGAAGACTTCTCCAGCTTTCCCCGCATGTTTCGGGATGCGATGGTAAATGAGCTCTGGGAAGGGCCCCGTAATGTCCTTTTAACCCAAATGCACCGTGATTTTAAAAAAGTGGAAAGTTGGTACCCACCAGAAGATTTTGTGGCAAGCATGTTGGAAGGAGCAAGCCATGACATGATCAATGAATATGCCCATGAATTACAACAACTGCTCGAACTTCCCCACCTGTTCAACATGGATGAAAAAACCATCCAAGCATGCGAAAGATGGGATGATTTTTGGACCCGCTTTTTCCATGCTTATCAAGATCTAGCTCTATCCCAGGCTGAAGCTGCTTGCGGCACGGTTACTAATTAAAAAAACACGGCATCACCGGCAAAAATAGAAGACTTGGCAAGGTCGTGTTGTTCTTTGACATCATCAAGTAAGTACTTGAGGGTAGTCCAGTGAGAACGGAGGAATGCCAGTGTCGTGATAATAATATTGATAAACATTTTGAGAGATAAATTGACTATTACCGAACATTTGACTTATTTCTCCAAAAAGTGGAGGTAATTCTGCCTATAAAGTCTTTGGAAAGCTCCTATTTACAGGCTTTCTGAAGTTTTGCAAATGTATAAATCCCTTACTATATACAAGGAGGCGATATTGTGAATGACATAATGGTACTAGCCATGAAAAACAAAAAGCTTAACACCTTATTCGAAGAAGCCAAAGATACAACTAAAAAAGAGGATAAAATGACTACTATGGAGATTGTAAGTGAAATATTAAGCGATTCTGGGGATGAGTTGGACACCATGGAGATGTATAATCTTGAAACTGCTGTTACAAGTTTCAAACAAGGCGAGTTAGCTCAAGAAGATTTTTTAGAAACTCTTGAAAGTTACCAAAATCAACTAATCGATAAGGATTTTTTAGAATTTCTTCATGAAGTTGAAGAGCTTGTAAACGCTCCTATTCTTAAGGGGAACGAGAAAGCTGAAAGAATAGGATCATTTATTAAGAATTACAAAAATAAAATAGAGGATTCAGAATAACTCTCAAGGAGGCAGCAGTAATTGGATATTGTGGTCCTCAATGGAAGCCCCAAAGGTGAACTAAGTGTAACCAGGCAGTACATAGAATACCTTAATTTAACTTTTCCGCAACACCGGTTTAATGTCATTAACATAGGAGAAAATATAAAATCTCTGGAAAACAAGCACGACCACTTTAACGAAACAATGAAAGAAATTAGCAATGCAGATGCCCTTATGTGGTGCTTTCCGGTATATGCCTGCCTCATCCCTTATCAGTTAAAAAAATTTATTGAACTGGTTGAGGCTCGGGAATTCAAAAATTACTTTAACGATAAATATGCAACTTCTATATCTACATCAGCACATTTTTATGACCATACCGCCCACAATTATATCCACCAGATTTCTTACGACTGGGATATGCAATACCTGGAAGGTTATTCAGCTGAAATGAACGACATGCTCAAGCCAGAAGAAAGAAAAAATCTATCCCTATTCTTTGAAGACTTTCTTTCTTGTGTAGAAAACCAGGCTGCCTTAGAAAAAAGATATATTCCCATCAATCAAAACATTCCAAAGTACATTCCTTCCGAAGATATACAGAATATTCCTCTTCAAAACAATAAAAAAGTAATTCTACTCAACAATATCACTTCTCAGGATCATAATTTAGCCCAAATGGTGAACGTCTTCTCCAACTTGCTTCCCATGGAAGTTAAAAGCATCAACTTGCAGGAATTAGAGCTCAAAGGAGGTTGCTTGGGTTGTATCAAGTGCGGCTATGACGGAACTTGTGTTTATAATGATGACATGCAGTATGTTCTGGAAGAGCTAAAATCTGCCGATGCTATTATCATTGCAGCAACCATCAAAGACCGTTACCTTTCTTCCCGCTGGAAATTGTTTTTTGATAGATCTTTCTGTAATGGCCACAGGCCGGTAAACATGGGAAAACAAATCGGATATATTATTTCCGGTCCCTTAAAACAGCTTCCCAATCTACGCGAAATTCTTCAGGCAATGGCAGAAGTAGGTAGAATGAACCTGGTGGGCTATGTTACCGATGAATATAACACCAGTGAGGAAATTACCGCCTTACTAAAAACATTTGCTCAAAGGCTGCTACATCAGACCGAAACCAACGCAGCCAAACCTAAAACCTTCCTGGGGGTAGGCGGACATCTTATTTTTCGGGATCTTATCTACAATATGAGAGGTATCTTCCGGCAAGACCATATCTTTTATAAAAAGCATGGCCTTTATGATTTTCCGCAGCGAAATATTAAAAACCGCCTGGTTAATAATATCTTTCAGATAGCAATGGTCTCTCCCAAGCTTAGAAAGACCATCTTTCAAAGAAGCGAATATGAGATGATTCGAGCCCACCAGAGAGTTCTGCAAGAAATACAAAATAAATAACATAATAATTACCTGGCAATCTGGGGGATTTCTTTTATTTAATAAGGTTAATTGAGCACTACTCCTGGTACATCTTCTCTATTAAATCAATGTATTTTTCAATTATAACTTTGCGTTTTAATTTAAAAGTAGGGGTGATTTCCCCCCTGTCCATAGAAAGTGACTGGTTAACAAGGGCGAATTTTTTGGGCTGCTCATAAGATGCAAACTCTTTAATAGCTGATTGGAATTCTTTTTCCATGAGTTCTCTAATATTATCATTTTCCATCAAGGCAGGATCTACCTTAGCCGGAACTTCTTCCCCACCCTGGCCGGCCTCATATTCGGTAAGGCTTTCGTCAAAAGGAATATTATTTTCCCGGGCATATTTCAAAATAAACTGGTAATTGGGCCATATTAAAGCGCAAGTATACTTGCGGTCATCACCAATCACTATAGCCTCGTCAATCCAGGCGCTTTTCTTAAGCGCATCCTCCATGGGAAGAGGAGCTACATTTTTGCCGGTGGATAATACCAGTAAGTGCTTCTTGCGTTCCTTGAAAACAAGGTAGCCGTCCTCATCAAAATAGCCAATATCACCTGTCTTTAGCCATCCATCCTCCGTAATTACCTCTCTTGTTTCCTCCGGAAGTTTGTAGTATCCCTTCATTACATGGTCTCCCTTAATTAAAATCTCACCGTCTTCCGCAATTTTAATCATAGTTCCCGGTAGAGGTGGGCCCACCGTTCCCGGCTTGATTTTTTCCAGGGGACAAATGCTAGCAGGTGCAGCATTTTCAGTCATACCATAGCCTTCCAGTATCTTTATCCCTGCTCCGTTAAAAAAATAAGCCAGATCTCTGGTCAAAGCACTGCCACCAGAAACTGCACACTTAAGATCCTCCACACCCAATCTCTTTCTCAACTTGCTAAAAACAAGTCGGTCAGCCAACTTATATTGCACCTTTTTCCCAGAAGGCATGGGTTCCCCTTTTCCCTGAAAATATCCTACTTCTCGAGCTATAGAAGCAGCCCAGTAAAATATTTTTCTGCGGAGGGGAGATGCAGATTCCATTTGATCCACAATCCGGGAATAAACCCGCTCGAAAAGACGCGGCACAGAAACAAAAGCCGTGGGCTTAACCAGGGGGAGGTCTTCAGCTAGCCTCTCTGGCAAACTAAAATAAGTAGTAGCACCCGTGCCCATAATCCCCAGGCACACACACCTCATATATGCATGGGCAAGAGGAAGAAAAGCAAGCATCCTGTCGCCAGGCCCGAAAGAAAAATTCTCCGTTACTGCGTAAAAATTAATTCTCCAGTTCCAGTGAGAAAGCATAGTTCCCTTGGGCAGGCCGGTTGTCCCACTGGTATAAACAATACTACTTAAGTCATCGGGCTGAACACTTTTCCATCTTTCTTCGTACAGATCAGGATTATTACCCTGAAACTCCCGCCCTCTTTCAATCACTTCGTGAATAGTAAATATATTATCCCGCTCTCGCCTGGTTTCATCTATGGTTATAATATAGGTAAGTTCGGATAAATCATCTGCAATCTCCATAAAACGATCCAGGTGTTCTTGATTTTCCAGGATAATTATTACACTATCAGAATCCTGGACTATATGCTTAATTATGGAAGAAGGCAGAGTGGGATAAATTGTAACAGTTACTCCACCGGCAGTTAAAATGGCAAAGTCAGCAAGCACCCATTCCCACCTGGTTTGGGAAAGCAGACTTACTTTTTCATCTTTACCTAACCCCAGGCTCATTAAACCCTGAGCCAAATAACGCACTTTTTCACCGAACTCAGCATAGGTAAAGCCGGAAAAATTATCGCCTTCTTTGTATTTTACAGCATACCAACTGGGGTAGTTTTCTATAGAACGCCATAACATCTGATTCAAAGATTCTCGCTCAGGTTTAGCCATCTCCTTGCCATGCACAATCTTTTCCTTTTCATTAAACACGTTCATCACTCCTCTCAAAAAAGTGTATTTACCTGGCTTATGTTTATTGCAACCCAACTTGTGCTACAACATAAATGATTAAAGGGTATATGATTATATAAAGTGTTAAAAATCTGGTACAGGTATTGTTTGGATGTTGCTTGATTTAGCTACAAAGGATAGTTGAAGATATGAAGGCAGTTTGAAACTTGGCGCAGACAGTGCTTTAACATGTCAACCAATCTTCTAAATATTATTTATATTTATTCTATTTTATGCCAATACAAATAAAATGGCAATAATAACTTTCAAATATTAGGAGTATAGAATTTTAAGCTTCCCTTTTACATTTTTTTATTCTTTTTAAACACAATATTAATGAGGTGAATATTAATTGCCAATGAAAAAAAGAGCAAATTGGGGCTCCCGTATGGGGTTTATTCTGGCAACCGTTGGCTCAGCGGTTGGCCTGGGAAACGTATGGCGCTTTCCTACAGTAGTAGCGGAAAACGGTGGAGGAGCTTTTGTTTTGCTCTATTTGTTGATGGTGCTGCTTATTGGATTGCCCACCATGGTAGGAGAGCTCACCCTGGGCAGAGCCGGAAATCGTAATGTAGTTGGGGTGTTCAGCCAGCTTACAACTCGTATGCATAAATGGTGGCTGATTGGTATTTTGCCTATACTGGCATCTTTTGCAGTGCTTTCCTTTTACACAGTGGTTGCCGGTTGGTCGCTACTCTACGTATTTTCCAGCCTGGCCGGCATTACAGCAGATTTAGGAACTACAGAACTGGAAAAACTTTTTAATTTCCTTACCGGAAATGTTTATTTTCCCATTTTAGGACAGTTTGTTTTCATGGCACTAACGGTGAGCATAGTAATCATAGGGGTTCGCAAAGGAATTGAACGTTATGTTACTTTTCTGATGCCAGCGGTAGTTCTTCTAATGTTAATATTATTTGCGCGGACGCTTTTCCTGGAAGGAGCCTGGGAAGGCATCGGCTGGTTTTTCCGGCCCGAACTTCAACAATTATCATTCAATACTGCTCTGGAAGCTGTGGGACAAGTTTTTTTCAGTTTCAGCCTGGGCATGGGAGCCATTATTATTTATGGGAGTTACCTGGGCAAAGACTCTAATATTCCCATGAATTCTATCCTTATTTCAGGAGCGGATGTTGGAGTAGCACTTCTTTCCGGGCTCATAGTCATCCCCTCTCTCTTTGCTTTTGGAATCAGCCCTGAAACAGGTCCAGGACTTATATTCGTCACCTTACCAGCCATATTCAATACCTTCCCGGGTAGCATCCTGTGGACCACTATATTTTTCTTACTCCTTACATTTGCTGCGCTTACCTCTGCAGTTTCACTACTGGAGGTAATAGTTTCCTATTTAAAAGAGGAAAGAAAATGGTCCCGCTCTATCTCGGCTATATTCGTGGGAGGTTTGATTTTTGTGGTTAGTATTTTCGCCGGCCTTTCTCAAGGCCCTTATGAAGAAATAGCCCTGGCTGGCATGAACTTTTTCAATTTCCTGGACTTCACTGCCTCAAATATTCTCCTTCCCCTGGGCGGACTTTGCATCGTATTATTCATTGGCTGGGTTTGGGGAACACAGCAGGCTTCTGCAGAAATAACCAGGGAAAACCGCAGTTTCAAGTGGGCAGCAGCCTGGTCCATCCTCATACGCTATTTAGTTCCGATAAGCATCGGCTATATCTTAATTTCCGGGCTCTTGTTCTAACATGAAAGAATAAACGAGGAATCTGGCCTTTGAAAACTATTGCTTTCTTTTTTCCTTATTTTTCAACTTTTCCAGAAAGCTCAGCGCTTTTTCCTTGCGGGCTCGAGTGGCTTCCATATCAATTTCAAAAGATACTGAGAGCACATCCCCTTCTCTTACCCCGTAAGGCAAAACCTCCAGAGGAATATCCACCCTAATTTCATCCTCACCAAAAAGCACTACCGCATAATTA
>PWGT01000189.1 GCA_003554535.1 Syntrophomonadaceae bacterium
ATCGGTTTCGGTTCTACTACTATCTTTGCCCAAATCGCCTATAACCTGGGGGCTAATTTGATGACATTGCTGGCGCTCAGGTTTGGAATGGCTAGTTTTTTATTTCTGTTAGCCCTCAAGGTAGCTAAAATCAACTGGAATTTAACCTTTAGGCAAATGTCAACTTTGATGGGGTTAGGATTTACTGGTTATGCAGTGTTTACTACCCTTTATTTTTACGGAGTTTCTTTAATTCCTGCTTCTTTGGCAGGTTTTTTGCTGGCGTCTTATCCCATATTTGTAAGCCTGATTTCATATATTACCGGTGATGAAACCATGACTTATCATAAAATGCTGGCTTTGTTAATTTCTATATCCGGGCTAATATTGGTATTAGGACCTGCTTTTGAAGAGGTAGATGCTTACGGAGTGGTAGCAGTGTTGTTGGCCGCAAGCATGTACTCTATCTACGTGGTAGGGAGTAACCGCATTTTAAAAGAAGTTCATTGGCTACCCGGGTCGACGGTAATAACGGTTTCCGCCGCTGTTTTTTTCTTAATAGGAGGAGCTTTAACAGGCGACCTGACTCTATCGGTAAATGAGGGCGTTTGGTACAGTGCTATGGGCCTGGCTTTGTTATCTACCTTTATCGCTATAGGAGGTTTTTACTTGGGCTTATGCAAAATTGGTCCCATAAAAGCTTCTATTGTCAGCACTTTAGAACCATTGGTAACGGCGGTGCTGGCCTCAATTTTATTCCGCGAACAACTTACCTTGGGGCAACTGATGGGAGGTGGACTCATCCTCTTCGCTATTATAATTTTACAAGACGCCAGGAGAAGAAAGGATCATGTTCCTATCTTCTTCAAATTGCGAAAATTATTTAAATATTAACAAAGCATAGAAGAAAAATCCCTTTAAGAATTATTTAGTTACTACTCAAAGTGAAGATCACACATACTTTTATGAAGGACTTTATAAATAGTTAACGAAATTGTATTAATAACCTGGAAAGAGAATGTATCAGTGGTTAAGGTAAGAAGTATTATTTCTAAGAGGCCTAATACATTTGAGATCCTTATATAAGGTAGTGAATGGGGGTGATGTTAAGGTTTTTGTATGCATATGTTACACTGGGGTTTGCTTATAGGTTTTTAAATTGCTCAGATCATCCTTGGAAAAAATTATTAAAAAGTTATATACTTTTTTGTAAAAAGGTATATGCAATTTCCATTAGTCAGGAGGTATGCATAAATGAAGGAAAAGAACTTGGAGAGAGAATACGGTTATCTATCTGAGTTTAACGACGACAAGATTATAGTTATGAAGAAAGGCCAAAATTATGCGGGATACTCGGTGGGGATTCTACATATAGATGATGTTTACTATCCTCTTTTGCCGGGAAATGTGGTTAATGCCTCTACTTATGAGTTTCCGGTAAAGATGAAAGCTGTTCCTGATTTAGATATACCAGGGCTTTTGAGTGGAGATACCTCTTTAGGCGAGCCCATTGTTAAAGCGGCTCAAGAATTGCAGAATGAAGGAATCAGAGCTGTTTCGGGGGCATGCGGTTTTTTTGGGTTTTTCCAGAAGCAAGTTGCCCAGGCGTTAGATATTCCTGTGGCTTTATCTAGTTTAGTACAGGCATCATGGATTAAAACTATTTTGAAACCCGGTCAAAAGATCGGTGTATTGACTGCCGACCAATCCTCCATAAACGAACAATTGTTGCAAAGTTGCTATATTGACGACCCTGATCTTTTGGTGATCAAAGACTTGAGGCATGGACCTCAGTTTTCAGCTATTTTAGAAGGTAGGGGCTATTTTGACAACGGTGAAGTAAAGCGGGAAGTTGTGGCAGCAGCCATTGAACTTGTTAACCATAATAAGGACATTGGGGCCATTCTCTTTGAATGTAGCGATATGCCTCCGTATGCCTCTTATGTGCAGCGCGCTGTGGGGTTACCGGTGTTTGATTTTATTACTCTCATCAGGTGGCTGCATAATGCGACTACGCAGAAGCCTTATACTGGTCATATCTAATTAATTTGTACTTACTCATGCTTACAGGTTATTGTGTTAGTTGCCTTAATCCCGGTTGGGGGATGGTTGCTGTAAGGAGGTTAGGGAATGTCTGTTTTCGCTGGGGCATTTGATATGATTTTTTTAGCGGAAATGGGAGATAAAAGTCAAATTAGTGTTAGAATTAGAGTGACTTTATTGGAGATTATAAGTTTTACTTTGTGAATATATTTTGGGAGTTACCTTTTCCGTATTTCTTGTAAGGGTGAATTTTACCATGGAAAATGCTTTACGGGGCTTTTTAACAAGGATTAAATCTGTTTGTGAAAGTTTGCTTTTTTTTAGAAGCAAGCATATTGACAGCAAAATTGTCTGTTTGCAAATACTTTTGGTTAACTTGCTGTTAGCTCTGATTAAGTTCGTAGCGGGGATTCTTGGCAACAGTGTTGTTTTGATTGCCGATGCTGTACATTCCCTCTCTGATGTTCTGTCTTCTGGCGGGGTTTTATGGGCCCTAAAAGTATCCCACAAACCTGCAGATCAGAATCACCCTTCCGGTCACGGTAAAATAGAATCCATTGCCACCAAAATGATTGCCTTGGTCTTAATTGCAGCCGGAATTGGTATGTTGGTTTCTGCGTATCAACAGGTGGCTCGCGGAGAGTATTTTGTTCCGCTTGAAGTAGCCGTTTGGGCAGCGATAATTTCCATTGTTACTAAAGAGCTCTCTTTTCATTATGTGAATTTTATGGCCAAAAAACTTAACAGCACCGTGCTGAAAGCTGATGCCTGGCACCATCGTTCGGATGCCTTCAGCTCTTTCGTGGCCCTGGCTGGAATATTGGGAGCCAGGTTGGGTTATCCAGCTTTAGATCCCTTGCTGGCGGCAATGGTTTCTTTGCTGGTGGTTTGGATGGGGCTTAAGCTTTTAAGAACTGCCGTAGATGAACTCATGGACGCTATGCCTGATCCAAATTTTTCGGAAAAGCTTTGTGCACTGGGAGAAGACGTGGAAGGAGTGAAAGAAGTACGCGAAGTTAAGGTCCGACGTTACGGTAGTTCGCTAATAATAGATTTAGTCATAGCTGTCGATGGAGATATTACCGTCTCTGAAGGGCATTCCCTGGCGGTGGCAGTAAAAGAAGTAATAAAGAACAACATGGCCTCGTTAGAAGTGGAGGATGTATTTATACATGTCAGTCCTTACGTAGAAGGCTGAGTAGACACGTGCAAAAATATCCGAAAGTACAAATATTATACAGAAAGGGGGCAAGTTATCGGCAACAGGTGGCAAGTGGACATTACAGAGCGTTTTATAAAAGCAGTAATTATGGTTAAAGATACTGTGCTACACCTTTTGCCGGTGTATACTATGGGAACTGTATACTTACTCAGGCACGGACAGACCATGTGGAACCGGGAGGAGATTTTTCGAGGACAAACTGATGTGCCTCTAGACGATATTGGCAGGGAGCAAGCTAAAGCCCTGGCCCACGCATTAGAGGAGCAGGAAATAGAAAAACCTGTGTTTTTGGCCAGTCCTCTGCAGCGAGCTACGGAGACGGCGCAATTGGCTGCAAGTCTTTTTCCGGAGGCGAAAGTGATTCCAGATAATGCTTTCCTGGATATCAGCTACGGTGAATGGGAAGGCAAATCTCGTGCAGAGGTGGAAAAGGAATATCCGGAAATGTATTATACCTGGGTTTCATCACCCCATCAGGTAGATTTTCCAGGAGGAGAAAGCCTGCAGGTTGCAGCAGATCGGGCGGAAGAAGGAATCTACCGGGCTGCGCTAGATAACCAGGACGGAGACACGGTTATCGTAGCACACCGGGCGGTTAACAAAGCTTTGTTCTGCCGCCTTTTGGGGGCAGGAATGAAATCCTTCTGGAAGTTGCGCCAAAACACGGCTTGTATTAATAAATTGTATTATAGTAATTCTTCGTTTGTTCTGGTAAAGATAAACGAAACTTGCCACTTAAAAAATATAAGTAACCCTGGGTAATTAATTTGCTGACAGGTTACCCCTTTCACTTCGATTACTCCAAGTATAGATCCAGTTCCACCAGGTTTTCTTTGCTGCCGTCC
>PWGT01000028.1 GCA_003554535.1 Syntrophomonadaceae bacterium
AGAAAACTCTCAGAGCAAACAACAGGAAGGCAGCAAGAAGCAAGATAAAAATACCCCCAAAAGTCAAAACCCTTCCTCTGAAAAAACTTCAAAAAGTTCTTCCTTACCTTCCAATCAGAGCTATTCCTATAACATCACTACCAGCACTTTAAATCATATGACATCAAGCCAACGTAATCATTCACCAGTTTATAAAAAAAAGCAAGCCCCCCCAAAGGGGAACAAAACCCAAAACCCCAGGCATGTTGAAAAAACCAAACATGATTATTCTGATAATCTCTCCAAAAAGCATGAAGCCTCGAAAAAAGCATGGGAAGAAGACAATCTTCGCCTTCTAAAAGAGAACCAAAATCTAAAGAGAGAGATAGAATCGTTGAACAAAAAAAAGGAAAACGATGAATAAAATTATCTACCGTGTTAACAGGTATTGATTTAGGCCTCTAATTTTTGTGCCTGTATTATGTAACCCCTCTGCAAAAAGGAATCATCTGGCGTTAATCTCCAAAAAAAGCCATTAAAGCTAATAATTAAAACATTTGGCCCTTTTCGCCAATTTTAAACCAAAGCTAAATATGGTAAGTTTTGAGCCCGGCACAACTAATTTTGCATCTGTTGACATAATATAGAACCTGCTGGTATTTTAACCTATAACTGAAGATTAAAAAAATTAAATAGAAAGGAGGGGAGTTTATTTAAAAATTCTATATTCCCTTTCCAATTTAATTAAGCCACTCAAAATTTCAAGGAGGATTTGAACTATGAAAAAAAACAAGATATTCAGCTTAATCTGTTTGATTTCCTTGCTCACGGGGCTAATTTTGCCTGCCGCAGGTGAAGCCTGGACAGGCTCTGCTGATAACTCTAACCGTATGTTTACTTCTTTTACCAGCTATGGAACTGCAAATTCTGATGGGGAAAATTTCTTGGCTGTACGCTCTTTCTCACCCCGGGAACCCAGTTCACCAGAGACCGAAGAGGAAATAACCGAAACACCTTCAAGTACATATACAAGTGGATCTTTTGGCAGTGCAAGATCTGAGCCTACTACAAGTAGATCTTTTTCTCCAACAGTTCCAACTGAGCCACAGCCTGAACCTGACCCAGAACCAGACCCGGAGCCGAAACCAGATCCTGAACCTGAGCCTGAACCAAAACCTGATCCGGAACCAGAACCGGAATCTTCTTCCCCATACTACAGAGGCAACTACGGTAGTGCCCGTTCTGAAGCTCCTTCCACAGGAGGATATTATCTCCCACCCACCAGTTCTCCAACACCAACCCCGGAACCATCCCCCGAACCTGAGCCGGAACCAGAGCCAGACCCTGAGCCGGAACCAGAGCCGGACCCTGAAGGCCCCGACCCTGGTAATTATACGCCGGAAGTTGAAAAGGAGCAACTTCTTCTTGAATTAGTCAATGAAGCAAGAGCAGAAGAAGGATTAGAGCCCCTAATTATGCATGAAGGCCTGGTGGATACTGCACGGCTAAAAAGTATTGATATGATCGAAAATAGCTATTTTGCCCATGATTCTCCCACCTTGGGCAGCACCACAGATATGGTAAGCGATGCAGGAATCTCCTACCGCCATGCCCTGGAAAACATAGGTAGAGGTGGCAGCATGAGAAGTATTTTTACCGCTTTCATGAACAGTGCCGGCCATCGAGTAAATATCCTTGGCTCTCACCACACCCATATTGGTATTGGCGTATATTTTAACGATAGAACAAATGGATATTATGTAACCCAACATTTTATTCAAAAACCTTAATAAAACTGCACCTTCTCCACCTCCGGAGTTAACACCCTAAATTGGAATCCCAACTCCCGGAGCCCCTCTATAATGCGAGGCAGAGCTCCGGGAGTAGTTTTATTCATCATGCCGTCATGCAGCAAAACTACTATATCGCCTTCTTTGAAACTTGCCTGTTGTAACACATTTTGAGCAATGGTAGCAGAATTAGGGGGAGGATAATCGCTGTCAAAAGCGCAAACATTCCAGTCATGATAAATGTACTCCTCCTTTTCAACCTTAGCAACTAATTCATCCATGATCTGGTACCCGGAAACCGACCGGGAAACTGTGTTGGTAGAACCACCGGGAAAGCGCATAATCCGGGGCCTTACGCCCGTTGTTTTTTTTAGCAGTTTTTCCAGCTTCAAAAAATCCTCAAAGAAACTATCCACGGAGCTATATATCTGACTGTATGTATGAGAGTAGGTATGATTCCCCAGGGCATGGCCTTCTTTCACCATCCGCCTGTACATATTTCGGCCGAAAGCAGTATCATTGCCGTTAACAAAAAAAGTGGCCTTCACATCGTATTCCTTTAATATATCCAGCACTTTCACCGTGTGTTCGCTGGGCCCGTCATCAAAGGTAAGGTAGGCGACCCTCTCTTCTTCCCTGTCATTTTCATCAGTGGCTTCCTCCTCATCCAGGGAGTATATCATATAGGCATTCAGTGCCCCAGGAGCATCAAGAAACCAGGCGGAAGCCATTTCAGTTGTTACTTGCCCCCCACCTTCTACCTGCAAACAACCCGGGCAAATAAATAATGCACAAATAGCTCCCAAAGCCAATAACACTTTTTTTAGCAAAATTTACCCCTCCCGTTCTATTAAAGCCATCTTCTTTTTATTAAAACTATTTATTAATATTAAAATGAAGGGGGTATTTATTCTGGAATATGCACGAAGCTCCTGCACAATGTTACCTGTTTAATCATAAACTATTATGAACTCCAGAATAAAAGGGGAATTCTTATGCGCATTCTGATGACGGGTAGCTTTCAATACACCAGCCACTTCAGGTGTATGCTTACTTTAAGTGAAGCCCTGGCTAATAAAGGAAACAACATTTTCGTTTTAGCTCCTTCTCTACCTGCTAACCTCCAAAAAGAAGCCAGAGAAAAATTATCATTAGTTAGCATAAACGACACCCCTGAACTTTCTAAAATTGACTTGGTTCATTTTCATCTATGGGATGAAAATACTTCTTTCCTGGAACACTGCAAGCAAAATTCAATATCATACATGGTTAGCCTGTATTTCTTACCCCGCCCTCCACAAGCCCAAAAAATTATGTCATTACTTTTTAATGCAGCTGCTGTAACAACTCCCAACCATCAAATTTTTCAGCAATTAAAGAGAAACTTACCCGAGATATTGCTCATTCCAGAAGGAGTAGATTTAGAATATCCTGAATACTCAACTACCAACAAAATTAAAATAGCTTATATTGCCAATGAAGTTTCCTACTCCCACACTGCTTACAAGGCAGTAGTAAAAGCCGTAACATCAAGCGGTTTAACTTTGGAAACTTTAAGCTTTGAAAAGCCATTATCTACTTATGAAATATTTTATGGATGGCCATTAAAAATAAACGAGATTCTTAACTCAACTGACATCATTATTGCATCAGGTATGGCACTTATTGAAGGAATAGCTTGCTATAATGCAGCCTTAATAATGGACACCCAATATCGGGGCATTTTTGACCCCAAAAATTTTTCCGCAAACCACATTTATAATAAACCAAAAAAAACGGGCAAAAGCCCGTGTTATAAAGATATATTTTATGATATTTCTGCTCTTGCAAAAAATAAACCCAGGCGCACATATTTACAAGAACAAGGTTACGATTACGTTCGCAAAAACCACGACTTAAAAAAAATCCTTCCAGCTTTACTCCGAATATACCACAGCATAGTTTAGCTTCACCCAAGACAGTTCCTTCTTGTGAAGCTACTATCCCAATTTTTCTATGCTTTATCCCTACAAGCGTAACACACAACCTTCACCCGGTTCCAATTCCAGAACATTGCCGGTAGTCGCTTCTCTTTCAGGTTTGGTAGAAATAAGCACATCAAAAACTTTTTCTTCTTTGGTAAGGTGGACTTTTTTATTAAGATCGGAAAAGTTTAAAGCTATCATTATTTTTTCTTGTTCCAATTCCCGTAAATATATAAAGCAATCAAAAGGCACTCCATCTTCCAAGCTTCTATAACTGCCAGTTTGTAATGGAGGTAATTCTTTACGAAGCCAAATTAACCTCCGGTAA
>PWGT01000130.1 GCA_003554535.1 Syntrophomonadaceae bacterium
TCGTCGTTCATGAATTAACTCACCTTCTGCATGAAAATCACACAGATGCTTTCTGGAATACAGTTGATAAAGTTTTGCCGGATTATATCAAAAGAAAAACCTGGTTAAGGGAAAATGGGGCAAGTTTGGAGTTATAGTGATTAAAAAATATGTTTTACTATGATTGTATTGAGCACTAATTTTATAAGATGGCTCGCACAGAGAATGAAATATTAAAACTCTTCAGTAAGATAACAGAGAGACAATGAATACGGTCATCCGCATGATAGGATAACCGATAAGTTCGATGATAAGGACATAGACATGCACGGTGCCAAGAAATGCGGCACAATTTAAGTAACTACCGACAGCTAAAAAGATTGAGAATTTGGTGACAATCATGGTCCAATAAAGAAAAAGTTATCTGGATTCCTCATAAAAAATGCTTAAAAAAAAAGGATTTTTTATCTGGCGTGGAATCTCTAGTTATATAGAAAGGAGATCTCAATGCGAAAGCTTATTTTAATTTTGGCAGCATTGGTTATCGTGGGTGGAGTGGTGTGGTTTTGGGGGGCAAATAATCCTAAAGGTGCTTCTGTATTGGATATTGGAATTGCATCAGGGGTTTCTTATATTTATGGTTATCCACTGGTGTTGATGGACGAAAGCAGGGATACGATGTTTGGTGCATTTAATAAGGACAGCGAATTGATTACCAATCGTTTTATCCATAAACGCAGCTTTCCTGATGAAGATTTTAGAGCCGTAGTGCGTCCCAGCCCGGATCTGATTTATTCAAATGCCTGGCTTGATCTCTCTGATGATCCTCAGGTTATTATAGTTCCAGACATGGGAGAACGCTATTATAACCTATCAATAATGGATGCATGGTCCAATGTATTTGCCGCCCCTGGCCAGAGGACCACCGGCACCGGCCCTGACCGTTTTCTCATTGTTGGGCCCCGCTGGGATGGGGAAAAGCCGGACGGCATGGAGGTATATTCTTCTCCCACCGACATGGCCTGGATACTGGGCCGCTTTCAAGCAGATGATGAAAAAGATCTGAGAGAAGTTCATGATCTTCAAGATTCACTGCACATAGTCCCTTTGCAGGATTATGTAAGCGGCAGCTATGATTTGCCGGAACCGTTAGAAGAGGAGGAGGGTACGATTAAGAGGCCTTCCCATCGAGTTGCGGAAATGGAGCCAATGGATTATTTTAACCGTCTGTCAAGACTAATGGTTGATAACCCTCCTGCGGATGAAGACGGACCGGCTTTGGAGCAATTAGAGTTGTTAGGTCTTGCACCCGGAGAGTCCCTGAATAAAACCGATTTTGGCTTTATTGCTCGCATAGCAATTAACCAGGGAGTTAAAATGGCCCGAGATAGGCTTAAAGAAGCAATTGCTCCCGGAGGACCCGCTACTCAAGAAGGCTGGGGGGATGAAGTGGAGGAAGAACTCCCTGCTGTGGGATCGCTGGGACAGGTCCAAACCAGAAACGGGTGGTCAGTAGCACTGGAAGACATAGGTTCTTACGGAACTAACTATGCTTTCAGGGCAGGAGTTGCCCTCATTGGCTTGGGGGCAAATCTTCCCGAAGATGCCATCTATTACAATGCCGCTGTAGATAAAGACGGAAACTTTCTTGACACTAACAGGGAATATACCATTCATTTTGAAGCGGATGAATTGCCCCCGGCGGATGCTTTCTGGTCGGTAGCTATTTATGATGAGGAAGGTTTCCTGGTGGCTAACCCCCTGAACCGCTTTCATCTGTCTGACCGGGATCCACTGGTTTACAATGAAGATGGTTCCCTCACCTTGTATATTCAGGCTGAAAACCCCGGCGGGGAACGGGAACAAAACTGGTTGCCGGCCCCGGAAACAGATCATTTTACCCTTACAGCCCGTCTATACTCCCCCCGCGAAGAAGCCCTACGTGGCTACTGGTTTATGCCCCCAGTTTGTGACAGTACATAACAGGAGCACAAATGTAACAGGGGGACGGGTGGTGTCATTAGCAGAGGTTGATGAGCTAAACGCAAAAGAGCCTGAGCAATTTAAAGAGAAACTTGCTCAGTGTCAGAGTAGCTTGTGTAAGTCTTTACATGACATTTTGCAAGAGAATATAATTTCGGGTGAAATAGATTACTTGATTTTGGAGTTACCCAAAAAGGATGGGCTTGATGTTGGGTATAGCGCCGACCTAATGAGCAAGGAGCTGATGCCGTATATGATATAGTGCTTGGATATGGCCTGACCACTAAAGTTGCTGTACAAATAAAAATGCATTGGGGAATCGATAATGACTGTAATGGCGTTGATCAATTAAGTTAATAAAATGATTAAAGTAATGAGGTGTTAATTTTAGATGAATTTAAAATGTTACTTTATACCAACCCCGATAAATAAAAAATGAAAGAGAAGGTGATTAGTAATGAGTTTTGAAACAATTATTGTAGAGAAGGCAGATCATATTGCAAAGATTACCCTGAACCGCCCTCAACGGTTCAATGCCATCAATGCGGCATTAGGAGTTGAAATGATGGAAGCGCTGAAGGAGATTGCTGATGATAATGAGATCAGGGTGGTGGTATTGACGGGAAATCCGTGCATAAAGGAAAAGGATGGTAAAGAAGAGGTCAAATATTGTTTTTCCGCTGGCTGGGATCTCTCGGAGACTTCGCCGGTAGAACCATTTGTCGAAATGCTGGCAGATTACGAGAAACCGGTTATTGCTATGGTTAACGGGGTTGCTTTGGGTGGGGGTTGCGAAATAACGCTGGCATGTGATTTCATCTATGTTTCGGAAAACTCTGAACTGGGCCTGCCCGAAATTAACCGCGGGCTTCTTCCCGGGTGGGGCGGTACTCAGCGCCTACCTCGACGGATCGGACTTGCAAAGGCCAAGAAAATGATACTGACCGGTGAGACTGTTGGCGGTGTTGAGGCAAAAGAAATAGGTCTGGCAGACGAAGTATGTCCAATGGATAAACTTGAAGAAACGGTAATGAATTTTGCCGGTAAATTGGCTTCTAAGGCTCCCCTTGGTTTAAAGAAAATTAAAGAAGCTATCAACAAAGGTATCGATACGGATATCGGGAGCGGCCTGAAAATTGAGCAGGAAGCTTTGGGATTCTTGCTACAGACCGAAGATTTTCAGGAAGGCATTGCCGCTTTTATGGAGAAAAGAGAGCCCCAGTGGAAAGGTCGTTAGAGGGGATGCATTTTTCTTCTCCTGAAGCTACGGAATCCTGTATTTGTTAAGCTCGAAGAAGCATACAGCAAATTCCCTCTGGAAGTATTTAAACCCACTGAAGCAATGCAAAGAGGAGATATTACAATATAGACTTTACAATTTTATCTTAATTTAGTTAATTAACTCTAAACAGAAAGCGGTAAAAAGTTTTTACCGCTTTCTGTTATTCTAGTGTGCCCGGCATGGGCGATAGCTTGGCGGTGGAAGTTCGCTTCGCTATGGGCTTGGCAGTGGGGACCATTAGCCAAAGGCAAGGGTGTCCATTGTGGAGATGGAATCTGAAGGAAGAATTCAACAGATTCAAATAAGATATTTTTGTAGGTTGCAATATTTAGAGCAGCCGGCTCTCTGTAAAAATAGAATATGAAAAATTTGATAAATTTAAAAAATTCGCTTGACATCCAAATTCGCCTGTGCTAACCTTAATAAAAATTAACCTTAATGCATATTAACATTAATAAAAACTAATATGGAAGAGGTTGAAAAATGGAAACGGTAAAGTCTTTCAACAGAATGACGGGGAAGGACAGGAAGAAGCAGATTCTCAGGGTTGCTCAGCATGTATTTGCCGAGGACAATTATTATGGTGCCACCATCGCACGAATTGCCGAGGAAGCTCAGATTACAGAGCCAACCATCTATTTATATTTTAAAAACAAAAAAGAGCTGTTTATTGCTGTTATCGAGGACTGTGCTTCATTTCAGCTAAATGCTTTAAAGCACATTATTGAAAA
>PWGT01000067.1 GCA_003554535.1 Syntrophomonadaceae bacterium
AAAAGTCTTCAGTAATGTGCTGAGAAAAAACTCTGTAAATTTCATCGTTTAATCTTTCTAATTCAGAAAAAGTGCTTTGAAGTTCCCAATAGTGATTTAATTGATCTTCCGGGGCAAGCTGAATTATCATAATAGTGATGTCGTCATCTCCCTGGTATTCACCCTGATTGAAATTATAAAAGTCCTCAGTTATTTCATTGATTAGTACTTCCGGAGGGAGATTACTGTGTTTCCAAAATGTATTGTCCCGGCGTTGACTGTAGTTTTCCTCATTAACAGTTTGTTCAGTTAAACCATCTGTGTTAATTAATATGGTGCTACCGGCGTCAAGGCTTACCTTTTGAGATTGAAAAGTAAACATTTCCGGGGGGATTACTGCAGAAATAGGCAAACCCTGGGTATAGAGCGTTAAATCTTCGTGATTACTCCTTTTGAGCAGAAATGATTCCTGAAACCCGGCACCAGCATATTCCAATTCCATGCTGTCCAGATCAAGTATTCCCAGGAAAAAACTGATAAAATAGTCCTCAGGATAGTTTTGTTTTTGGTATTTCTGGGTCAGGTATTGAATGATATTTTCTGGGCCAATATTTTCTGGTCTTAAGTTGATATAACTGTCAATAGCTTCTTTTACAAATGCGCTTACAAGGGTCCCTTCCATGCCGTGGCCGGTTACATCAGAGAGGTAGAAAATGAGTTTATTTTCCTTTTTTATTACATTATAAAAATCTCCCCCAAGTCTTTCGGCAGTTTGGTAATAAGCAGAGATGGAGACGCCTTCTACTTCGGGAAATTTATGAGGCAGATTTCTTTCATGGATTTGCACAGTTTTGTTGATCTCTTCTTCTATTCTGGCGTAGAGGTATTCTATTTCCATAGTTTTGACTTCCATTTCCATGGTGTAGTCGGCGAGTTTCTCTTCGGCTTCCTTTCGCTCGGTAATATCTGTATGGGCGATGACAGCTCCTTTTAATTCACCATTTACATACAAAGGGGTGGCACGGGCAATAAACCATCTGTTCTGCTGCGGGCTATGGCAGGGGTATTCCATGACTATTTCTTCTTTTTGACCTGCCAGAAGTTCACGAAGCCCCCTGGCCATTGGATCGGCTTCCTGGGAATATGGTCCTTTAGCAGTTTCGCAAACGCTTAGATAATTCATCCCAATCCAGTTTATTTTCGGAGAATGGTTATTGCGAGCAAAATTAAGCCAAGCTTCATTAACGGCAATTATGAAGCCATTTTCGTCAATAACAGCAATGCTAAAAGAGATGCTGTCCATAATACCTTGTAAAATTTTTTCTCTTTTCCAGAGCTGATGATAGTCTTCTGCTGAGTTATATAGTTCCAACTTGCTTAAAAACACCTCCACAAGATCAAAAATTAGTCTTATTATAATTCTTGTTTTAGGTGTAAGTTCCTGCATATTTTGAAAAGTTTAAGCCTGCCGGGAGTATTTTGCGAGGTATATAATGCGCATAAGCCATGATTCAAGTGCGTTTATAGGCGCGGGAGGAAATTTGAATATGCTGGTGGCGATAAGGGTTTTGCAGCCTTTTTCCATAACCATTGCAGCAGCATTGGCATCAGATTGATTGGGGCCGCAACATAAAGCGCCATTATTTTTAATAAGAACTGCAGAACGTAAATTGAATTTACGCGCTATGTTAAAAGGGTGATAAATGCTGGAGGCAACTTTAACGCTGGGGCCTATTATTTGGGCAAAATCGTCCAAAAGAGGGAGCATCTTCTGCCCTGTTTGTGATACAGTCATTATCTCAGGGTAAGTAGTATGAACTACGGCTCCCAAATTTTTATTTTTGCGGTAAATTGCCCGGTGAAGAATAGCTTGTTGACTATGTTCAGGAGGGATTTCACCCGTAAGACTTCCCTTTAGGTTAATTTCCAGATTGTTTTCCGAAGAAGGGAAGGGGTTTTCTACGGAGGCTTCTGGGTAAAGTATAATTTTTTCTCCTTTCTTAATGCTGTTATATAAGTGAATAGGTGATTGTTGATTGCTGTAAACATTTTTTTGTTGCAAAAAGTAATTTCTCATTTCTGCTGAATCCAAGCTGTCTATATTTTTCCCGCTTACCCGGTGAAATTGATCTATTAAAAAATCCTGGCAAGCTTCTTCCAAATAAGAAGCTACCCGGAAAGCTTCTCCATAGCTTTCGCCCAGGCATAATGCGCCGTGGTAAGCCAGGAGAAACCCTTTGCCTTTAAATTTGGTTACAGCCTTGCTAACGGCTTGTTTCAATTTTTTAGAACCGGGCAGGCCATATTCAGCACATACTATTTTTTCGCCTGTGATGGAAGCAGTATTTTTATTAGTAACTACTATATCCCTTTGCAGAGGGCTTACCAGGGATGCGTTTATTTGATGGGTGTGCACTACAAAGTTTATTTCAGGACGCTGCCGGTAAACTTCAACATGAAAACCTTTTTCGGAAGAAGGTTTTATGTTTCCCTCATAACTTTCGTCTGCGAGATTTACCACTACTATATCTTCAGGTGAGAGGTTTTCGTAAGGTTTGCCGCTGGGGGTTATAGCAATACGGTTTTTGTCAATCCGACAGCTTACATTGCCCCATGTGCGGACAATCAACCCCGATTCTACAAGCTGTTTGCCGGCCTTAACTACCATCTCTTTTGCCTTTAGCTCATCCATGGAAACCCTCCTGTATTAAGCTTTTTTTGCTACATTAGCAAAGACCCGGTCAAAACGTTGCAGAGCATCATCGATCATTTCTTCACTGTATGCAGCGCTGGTGTAGAGTCGGCTACCGGCCAGGGTAACCAATCCCTCGGCCATATAGGCAGCTCCCATGTGCTCCATTTCTTGTTTGCGGGCGCCGGTTTCCTTTAATATTTGGGGAATTTGCCATATTTTTTTCCAGTCAATAGAAAAGTGCATGGTTCCTACTGTTTCCAGGTGAACTATGGAACCCTGGTTAAAAGCCACAAAGGGAAGGTTGTGCTTTTGAATTAGCTTTTGCAGTCCCCTGGTAAGTCTGTCACCAATTTGTCCTGCTTTGTAAGGTGCATTGGTTATTTCCATTTCGCAGATGGTGTAGTATCCCGCAGCACTGCTCAGCGGGTTAGCTGCCATGGTGCCACCGATAAGTGCTTTTTTGTGCTTTTCACCGCTTTCTATGCCTGCGGCAAGGTGTTTCATGTATTTCTTTTTGCCGCCGATTCCACCTGCACTGGGATAGCCCCCAGCAACTACTTTCCCAAAAACGGTAAGATCGGGTGAAACTCCAAAATAACCCTGCGCTCCAGGCATTCCAATCCTAAAGGCGGTAACTACTTCATCAAAAATAAGGAGGGCCCCGTATTTGCGACAGAGCTTTTCTACTTCCCTGTTAAAATCGTAATAAAGAGGACGAGTGCCGCTTTCTGGTCCTACAGGCTCTATTAATACTGCAGCTGTCCCGCCACGGGCCTGGTTTAACTTTAGCTTTCTTTCCAGGTCATTAAGATCATTGGGAAAGAATTCTTGCGTATATTTAAACATATGCCGGGGAACTCCATGAGCCTGGGTCCATTTTGTCCCGGGAATTCTAATGCTATACGCCAGCTGATCGCTCCAACCGTGATAAGCCCCTCCCATTTTAATGACGTATTTTTTATTGGTGGCAAGCCGGGCTACGCGGATTGCAGCCATACAACTTTCGGTTCCGGAATTAAGCATCCTGAACATTTCTACTGAGGGCATTAACTCAGATATTTTTTCCGCCAGCTTGTATTCGTATTCGTGAAACAACCCGGTGGAAGGCCCGCAACTATGAAGAAGGTTAATAACTTTTTCCCTAACTTCCGGAGGATTTGAGCCCAGTACGGTAGGGCCTCCTGCCTGGAGAAAGTCATAATACCAGTTCCCATCTATATCATATAGGTATGCATCCTGGGCCCTGGTAAATACCAGGGGAAAGGGATGGTTGAAAGCCAGGTTATGCTGAACTCCTCCCGGGATGAGATTGCGAGCATCTTCAATCATTGCTTTGGATTGGGGGCACTTTTTTTCGAAATAATTTATTTCATAGTCTTTTAAAGCTTCAGGTTTAATGGAATAAATGGGCTTGCTAATAAGATCATCTAGTTGTTTGATGATTGTTTTAGGGTCAGGATACTCAGAAATGGCATACTGTTGAACCATGGCTTGCCTCCTGTAAATTGAAGTAATGAGTGAATTGTCACTCACGTGTCAAGCTTACCTAATTTTATTTTTTTTGTCAAATAAAAATAATTTCTCTTCCTTGCAATATAATTCCCTTGTGTTAAAATTTAGCTGTGAGTGAATTGTCACTCATGATATATTCAGTTGTAATACTTACATGCTGGAAAGAGGGATAATTTGATGAAAAAGTCATATCACAAGGAAACTTTTGAGAAGATACCTGCTGAAAAGCGAAATGCCCTGATAGAAATTGCGGTGGAAGAATTTGCTTCCAAAGGTTTTGATAACGCCAATATAAATACGATAGCAGCAAAGGCTGGCATTAGCGTGGGGTCAGTCTATAATTATTTCAGCACCAAGAAGGATCTTTTTTTGAGCTGTGTTCATTATGGGCTGGAAACTTTAGAAAATGTACTGAATGAGATTTTGGTTTCCGAGGAAGATTTTTTACTAAAAGTAGAAAAAATTGTGCGCAAGGTTCAGAGTCACTCCCGGCAGCGTCGTAATTTGATTTTGCTATACAACGAGATGACTTCGGAGAGCAATTCGGATCTTACTTGGGAGTTAGCTTCTGAAATGGAGACTATCTCTTCCCGCGTTTATAGTTCTCTTCTGGAAAAAGCTCAATCAGAAGGCAAAATACGCCAGGATATGCCACCTCGCCTCATGGCTTTTTTCCTGGATAATTTGTTTATGGTGTTGCAGTTTTCTTATGCGTGCGAGTATTACCGGGAAAGATTCAAAATATATGCCGGCGAAGATATTCTGGAACAGGATGAACTGATGGTGGAGGAATTCAAGAAGTTTATCAAGTCTGCTTTTGAATATAAAGAGTAATTCTTAAGGACGGGATGAAAAAATGGTTGATGACCCGGTAAAGGTTATTACTTATGATGTTGGCACAACTGGTTTAAAAAGTTGCCTGGTAGAAATAGGGGCACAGGTTAAACTGCTGGATTCGGAAATGGCGGAATATAGTCTTTATATTCTGGAGGGGGGCGGAGCAGAGCAAGACCCCCTTGAATGGTGGGAAGCCATGTGTTCGACTACGCGAAATCTTTTGCATAAAAATAATATATCTCCAGAAAATGTGTCGGGTATTTCTTTTTGTTCCCAAATGCAGGGTTTGGTTTTGGTTGATGAAAAGGGAAATCCGGTAAGGCCTATGATGAGTTACATGGACCAGCGGGCACGGAAAGATTTGGAGAGAGGTATGTCACATGGGTTGCAAATTTCAGGCATAAATGTTTTCAAATTAATTAAATCTATCCGTGAAACGGGAGCTGTTTCTGCCAGTGTTAAGGATCCGGTTTGGAAATACAAATGGGTAGAACGAAATGAGCCGGAGGTGTTTGCGCGGGTATATAAATGGCTGGATGTAAAGGAGTTTTTAATCCATAAATGTACCGGAAATTTTATAATGACTGAAGATTCAGCTTTTGCAACCCTTTTATATAATATCAGAGAAGGAAAAAAGGGCTGGAGTAATTCTATTTGTCGGATGATAGGGGTCAATATGAACCATTTGCCACCCATTATTAAATCTACAGAAAAAGCAGGCAAAATTACTTCTGAATCTGCGGCTGAACTTGGTTTGGCTGTGGGGACCCCTGTTTATGGCGGAGGGGGTGATGCTTCTTTAATAGGTGTGGGAGCGGGGGCTGTTACTACCGGAGATACCCATATTTATACGGGAACTTCGGGTTGGGTTTCAACGGTGGTAGATAGATCAATAGTAGATGCCTCTTCCATGATTGCAGCCATAGTCGGTGCTCAACCAGGTAGATTTAATTACTTTGCGGAAATGGAAACTGCAGGGAAGTGCCTGGAATGGGTAAAGGACCATCTCGCCCTTGATGAGATTGGAATATACCTTGATAAAACTTGTGTTGATGAATCACCGGAAACAGTGTACTCTAGCTTGTACCAGTATATGACTGAAGTAATTAAAAAAATCCCGGCAGGAAGTGGAGGCGTCATTTTCACTCCCTGGCTGCATGGCAACCGTTGTCCTTTTGAGGATTCTTATGCGAGAGGAATGTTTTTCAATATTGGCCTGGAAACAGGTAAAACAGAGTTAATACGGGCCGTAGTAGAAGGGATATGCTTTCATTTACGGTGGATGCTGGAGGCGCAGGAAAAGAAGATTAGGACTTCTGATGTAATTAGGTTCGTAGGGGGCGGAGCTCTATCTGACGTTAGCTGCCAGATACTTTCCGATGTGATAGGAAGAGAGATAGAGACGGTAGAGAACAGTCAGAATGTTGGAGCTATAGGAGCGGCCCTGGTGACTGCAGTGGGGTTACGCCTTGTAGACTCTGTTGAGGAAGCAAAGCAACTGGTGCCGGTCTGTAAAAGATTCAATCCTAATTTACAAGAAAAAAAGGTTTATGATAGAAATTATACCGTTTATAAAAATCTTTACCGTTGCAATTCCCGTAACTTTAACATGCTCAATGCTTGAAAGTTTTGAAATGAAGTTTGCCGGGGATGAGAGCGGTGGAACATTGATAGCCAATTATTCTTTATTAATGGAGGTGGATGACTTATTTCCCGCCGTAGTCATACCTTGGATCTTCATCCAATTTTTAATAAAGGGGATAAAATTGATGAAGCCCTGGAGAATGCATTCCAAGAAGCGGAAAAAAAGAAAGCCAGGGAACTGGAGATAATCCATGGCAAAGGAAGCGGCCAACTAAAAAAGAGGGTGCTTAGATTTTTAGACCGGGATGATATCAAACAAAGGTATCATCGCTTAAAAAAGGATCCCAAAAACCACGGTCGTACTTTTGTTTATTTTCGCTGGAAGTGATCTGGAAGTAATTATGAACGGTAAGAGCTTGCTTTACAAAAAGTTGTTTTTTTCTGACAAAGGGGACTAGCAACACTATTCAAAAAACAGTTTTTTTGATTTATTGGGCAGGGAAAAAAACTTAACTAGCGAAATAGTTAAAGAAATATAATTTTTAAGCTTCCTAAGAGCTTCATTGATTAAAAAAATAAAATTTAAGGAGGAGATTGACCAGTTATGAGTGAAAAAGAATTAGCAAAAAAAGGCGGAGGTTTCCTGCTTGCCAAAGCAGACCTCGAGGACATCTTTACACCGGAAGACCTGGATGAAATGCATCTAATGGTCAAAAAAACATGTGAAGATTTTGGGGAAAACCGTATTTATCCTCAGACCGATGAAATTGAAAACAAGGAAGAAGGGGTAGCTACCGGGCTGATTAAGGAAGCAGGCGAGTTGGGACTTACCGGAGTCGATATCCCTGAAGAGTACGACGGTGATGGAGCTGACAAAATGACTTCAGTATTGGTTACTGAAGCACTTACTTACAATGGCTCCTTTTCTACTGCTTTTGGAGCGCACACAGGTATAGGCTCTATGCCCATCATCTATTTTGGCAACAAAGAGCAAAAAGAAAAGTATTTGCCCGAGCTTGCCACTGCTGAAAAAATTGCTGCTTACTGCTTGACTGAACCGGAAGCTGGTTCTGATGCTATGAACTCCAAGGCAACTGCCGTGCTTTCAGAATGTGGCAATTATTACATTCTTAATGGAACCAAGCAGTACATTACCAACGCTGCCTGGGCTGAAATTTTTGTGGTCTATGCCAAGGTTGATGGTGACAAATTCACTGCTTTTATTGTTGAAAAAGGAGATGGCGTTTCCATCGGCCCCGAAGAGAAGAAAATGGGTATTCATGGTTCTTCTACTTGCAGTGTTATACTGGAAGATTGCTATGTTCCTGTGGAAAATGTTCTTGGTGAAATAGGCAAAGGCCACCACGTAGCTTTCAATATCTTAAACATTGGCCGTTACAAGTTGGCAGCAGGTGCACTGGGTGGATCCAAGAAGGCAATCTGGCAATCTATCGACTATGCCCTGCAGCGGGAACAGTTCAAGCAAACTATTGCACAATTTCCGTTGATCAAGAACAAGGTTGCGGACATGATAATCAAGGCTTATGGCATAGAAAGCATGCTTTATCGTACAGCAGGACTCCTGGAAGAGAAGATGGGCAATGTGGATTATGATGCGGAAGATGTAAACCAGCAGATGAGAGATGCAATCAGGGAATTAACCATTGAATGTTCCATGAACAAGGTATATGGTTCAGAAAAGATGGATCAAATTGTAGACGAAACAGTCCAGATTCATGGTGGATATGGTTTTGACGAAGAATATCCGGCAGAAAGGATGTACCGTGACAGCCGTATTAACCGCATATTTGAAGGAACTAATGAAGTTAACCGGATGTTGGTACCCGGCACCTTGTTGCCCAAAGCTATGAAGGGTGAACTTCCCTTTATGGATGCAGTTTTTGGCCTCAAAGAAGAGCTCGATAAAGTAAAAGAACAATCTGTGCCTACTGATTCTCCTGATAAAGAAGAATTTATCGTTGATAACATGAAGAAGCTTGTTCTCATGGCTACTGGCAATGCTGCCCGCAAGTTTGAGCAGGATTTGGAAAAGGAGCAGGAAATCCTGGTTCGTTTGGCAGATATGATTACAGAAGTATTTGCTGCAGAGAGCGCTCTTTTGCGGGCCAAGAAGATCAAGCAAAACAGTGGTGATGAAGCAGCCAAATTCCCCATTATGATTACCCAGGTTATGGCAGATGAAATGATTCCCAAAATGAGAACTTGGGCCAAAGAAGTAATGGCTGCTACTTTTGAGCCAGAAAAAGCTGCCAAGCGGGATGAAGATATCGATCTGCTTTGCCGGACTACGCCCATCAATACCTTTACCTTGAAGAGAGAAATCGCCGAAGAAGCATATGAGGCAAAAGGTTATTTCTTGGAAAGACAGTAAAATTCACCAGAAGTAAATTATCTGGGAAAAAATATTAGAAAAAAAGAGGTGGTTATTTATGCCACCTCTTTTTTTTTTGAAAGCTCATAAAACAAAAGTGTTAGAGATTTAGCGGTGATTGTAAAAGGAAATGTACAGTGAATATCGAAATAGCACTTGAGAATGGGTGTTTAGAAATAATATCTTGATTCGAATGGAAGGAGGCAAACTTGTTCATGGAAAGAGTATATGTAGTGAGTGCAGCCAGGACGCCGGTAGGAAGTTTTGGCGGAGTATTGAAAGATGTTAATGCAGTCAGATTAGGGGCCATAGCTATTGAAGAGGCAATAAGACGTGCTGGAGTGGAGGCAAACCAAGTTGATGAAGTTTTAATGGGGAATGTTTTGCAAGCAGGACTGGGGCAAAACCCGGGAAGACAGGCAGGAGTTAAAGCAGGGGTCCCGGTGGAAGTCCCTGCTACCAGCATCAACAAGGTTTGTGGTTCAGGTTTGAAGGCAATCAATCTGGGCGCGCAGGCCATAATGACGGGAGATGCAGATTTAGTAGTTGCAGGGGGAACTGAAAATATGAGCCAGACACCTTATCTGGCTCCCGCTGCAAGATGGGGAGGCAGGATGGGCAATCTGACCCTGGAAGATTCCATGATTAAAGAAGGTTTATGGTGTGCTTTTGAAAATGTACATATGGGGATTACTGCAGAAAATATTGCAGAAGAATATAACATTAGCAGGGAAGAGCAGGATGAATTTGCCCTAAATAGTCAGCAGAAAGCTGTTGCTGCCATTGATGAAGGCAAATTTGCCGATGAAATAGTGCCCGTAAATGTTCCTCAGAAAAAAGGCGAAGACGTTATTGTCGATACTGATGAACACCCCAAAAGAGGCAGCAGTCTGGAGAAATTGTCGGCATTGAAGCCTGCGTTTAAAAAAGAAGGGGGGACTGTTACCCCAGGTAATGCTTCAGGAATAAACGATGGTGCAGGAGCAGTAGTCCTGGCTTCAGCTTCGCAGGTGGAAAAACTGGGCTTAAATCCCCTTTTTGAAGTTGCCCATTTTGCTTCGGCAGGAGTGGAGCCGCGGGTAATGGGTACCGGGCCCATAGCTGCCTGTAGGAAGCTTTTTAGCCGGGCCGGAATGGAGCCTGATGAGGTGGATTTGTACGAATTGAATGAAGCTTTTGCTTCTCAAGCCCTAAGCGTGCTCAAAACATTAAATGTGAATCCTGAAATTACTAATGTGAATGGGGGGGCTATCGCCCTGGGCCACCCCATAGGAGCCAGTGGAGTCCGTATATTTATTACCTTGTTATACGAGATGCTCAAAAGAAAGAGCAATACAGGCGTAGCTTCATTATGTATCGGTGGGGGGCAGGGTATTGCTACTCTGGTAAAAACCCCGTAAAATATACAATTGGCGCCACTATTCAGGCATTGTTCGAAAAAAACAACAAAACCCTTTGGTAAATAATTATATGGCCCGGAAAAGGAGAAAGCAGGGGGCTTAAAAATGCAGGATGAGTTTAAGGATACTTTATGGCAAATATTTAAAGGAGTAGCTCCGGTAGCTATTCTGGTGCTTATTTTGCAATTCACAATACTGGGAATGCCCCTTGATATCGTGGGGCGGTTTCTATTGGGGGCAGTGCTGGTAACTGCTGGATTAAGTCTTTTCCTAATAGGTTTAAAAATGTCTATAATACCTATGGGAGAAGCGATTGGTTCGGAGTTGCCCCAAATAGGTAACATTGCCATTATCCTTTTCTGGGCATTTTTTCTTGGTTTTACAGCCACGCTGGCAGAGCCGCCGGTTAGAGTGTTAGCTACTTATGTGGAGATTGCCTCTGCCGGCGAATTAGGTGGCGATACTTTAGTTGGCATTACTGCTCTAGGTATTGGAATTTTTATTGCTCTTTCTATTTTGCGGATTGTTTTGCAGGTGCCAATTGCCTATATTTTTGCCGGAGGATATACCTTAATTTTAGTTCTTTCTTTTTTTACCTCTCCGGAATTTGTTCCTATTTCTTTTGATGCCAGTGGATCTACCACCGGGCCGGTAACAGTGCCGGTTATTCTTTCCTTGGGAGTGGGAGTTACCTCTGTTCTTGGAGGCAAATCTTCTGTTAAAGAAGGTTTTGGATTGGTGGGCATTGCCTCTATGGGTCCCATTATTGCATTGATGCTAATGGGGGTGATAGCTACATGAACGCTGTAGCAGATTTTTTTAGTACTTTTGCAACTATTTTATGGGAATCGTTGCAAACCCTTTTGCCTATAATTGTTTTTTTTATCCTTTTTCAATTACTATATCTTAAACTGCCGCGGCGTTTTTTAGCTAAAGTATTTAGTGGCCTGGTAATAAGCTTTTTAGGTTTGGCCCTTTTTCTTTTTGGAGTCGAATATGGCTTTGAGCCAGCAGGCACATATATGGGAAATGTTTTGGGAAAATTGTCCTACAGTTGGGTAATTATTCCCATCGGTTTTTTACTGGGTTTTATGGTTACCCTGGTGGAACCAGCGGTAAGGGTGCTTTCTTATGAAGTAGATAAGACTTCCAGTGGTCATATTCCGGAAAAAATTGTGCTTTATTTTATGGCTTTTGCAGTAGCCCTTGCTCTGGCCCTGGGTATGGCCAGAATCATTTACGGTTTTCCCATAGAATATTTAATTGTGCCAGGATATGTGATTATTTTATTATTACTAAAATTTACTTCGGGGGATTTCACATCTATTGCATTTGATGCAGGTGGCGTTGCTACCGGTCCTATGGTAACCACTTTTGTGGTGGCTATTGCCCTGGGAGCGGCTGAAGTTATTCAAGGTAGAGACCCGATTTTGGATGGGTTTGGTATTATTGCCATGGTGGCCATGGTTCCCATTCTGGTAATTATGATTCTGGGTGTTTTTTATGAAAAAGGCGAAGATGCAGATTAAGAAAGGGGGTGTTTTTTTTGGCAGAAACAGCTTCTGACACACATGATTTAATTGTAACGATAGTTAAAAAAAGATGCGTGGAAGACATTGTGGAGGCTACCAAAAAAGCTGGTGCTGAAGGCGGAACTATTTTGCAGGGAAGAGGGATGGGCATACATGAAGGCAAGAAGCTTTTGGGTATTCCCGTTGAGCCAGAAAAAGAGATTTTGCTGACCCTGGTTCCCGAAGAACTCACCGACCAGGTGTTATCGGCAATAATAAAAGCCGGCAACCTGAATAAACCAGGGACGGGAGTGAGTTTTGTCCTTGATGTAAAAAAAGTAGCAGGGATCGTTCATTTTTTGCAGCACATTGACAACAAAAAAGAGTAATTAACTGATTAATAGACACAGCTAATTATATCTTTTGATGTAATAGGTTTTTTTTATAAATACTGAAGTATTGAATATGGTATAATGTGATTTTGAGAAAAGATATTTGAAGAATTGAGGAGAGAGATAGTTGACATTTCGCCAGCCTTATTTACGTGCTTTGCCAGCAGTAGATCGATTGCTGCAAGAGGAAACTATAAAAGAAGCTTCCCAAAAGTTACCTCGTAAGCTGATTCTGGAAGCAGCACAAAATGTTATTGAAAATTACCGCAATCTTATACTGCAGGCAAATTCTACAGAAGAACTTGAAAAAATAAATGTAAATCCCCGTGATTTGGCGGAAGAAGCTACTTACTGGGCAGAGTACCGGTATCAGCCCAATTTGAAGAAGGTTATTAATGCTACAGGCACAGTATTGCATACAAACTTGGGAAGGGCTCCTCTTGCTGAAGAAGCTACAGAGGCCATGGCCCAAGTAGCTGATTCTTATTGCAACCTGGAGTTATCTCTTGAGGGTGGCGAGAGAGGCTCCCGCTTGCAACATCTGGAAGATATCATATGTGAATTGACTGGTGCCGAGGCAGCCATGGTAGTAAATAACAATGCTGCAGCGGTGTTTTTAGTTCTTAATACCCTGGCTTCCGGGGGAGAAGTAATTGTTTCGCGGGGGCAGCTAGTGGAAATTGGTGGTTCTTTTCGAGTGCCTGATGTGATGAGTGCCAGTGGAGCCCACCTGGTTGAAGTGGGAACTACTAATAAATGTTATCCCAGCGATTATCAAAATGCTTTAAATGAAAACACTTGCCTGTATCTTAAAGTTCATACCAGCAATTATCAGATTGTGGGTTTCACCCAAGAAGTAAATCGGGAAAAACTTGTAAGCCTTGGACAAGAAGCAGGTATTCCGGTAATGGAGGATCTGGGAAGCGGTGTATTGCTGGATCTTACTTCTTACGGGTTGCCTCCCGAGCCAACGGTGCAGGAATGCATAGAAGCGGGAGTTGACATTGTTACCTTTAGTGGAGATAAGCTGCTGGGAGGTCCGCAGGCTGGTGTGATTGTGGGCAAAAAAGAACTAATAGAAAAGGTGCGCAAAAATCAGGTAGCCAGGGCTTTGCGGATTGAAAAATTAACTATTGCGGCCTTAGAAGCTACCTTGCGTCTTTACCTGGAGCCTGAGAAGGCTCTGGAAAAAGTGCCAGTGTTGCGTATGCTAACCCGTTCCGAGGATGATTTAAAAAAGCAAGCTCAACGCTTGCAGCGTCGTTTGCGTAAAGAGTTACCAGCAGGTGAGGTAAGGGTGGAAAAAGGATTTTCCACTGTGGGTGGGGGAGCGTTTCCCTTGGCGGAGTTGCCTTCTTATATATTATCGTTTAGTTCTTTGTATATCTCTGTTGAAAACTTTGCTCGGAAATTGCGCCTGGAAGAACCACCGCTTGTTGCCAGGATCCAGCATGATTCGTTGTTGTTAGATGTAAGAACTATAAAAGCTGAAGAAGAGAAGAAAGTAGCCGAGGTAATGCGTAATGCTTTGCATAAAATGCTTTAAATATGAGCGGGAGTGATATTGTGGAATCACTGATTATTGGAACTGCCGGACATGTTGATCATGGCAAGACAGTTTTGATCAACGCCCTAACAGGCGCTGATACGGATAGGCTTAAGGAAGAAAAAGAAAGGGGAATTTCCATTGATCTGGGTTTTGCCTCCTTTCCCTTGCCTGATGGTCGACAGGCAGGCATAGTTGATGTGCCCGGGCATGAAAAGTTCATAAATAATATGTTGGTGGGAGCAGCAGGTATTGACCTGGTGCTTCTAGTTATTGATGTTAACGAAGGATTAATGGAGCAAACCTGGGAACACCTGGGTATTTTGGAGTTATTGGGGCTGGAAAAAGGAATTGTGGTATTAACAAAAATTGACCTTGTTGATGAAGAATGGTGTGACATGGTTGAGGAAGAAGTAAAAGAAGCTTTGCAAGGGACATTTCTGGAAGATGTTCCTTGCTGCAGAGTTTCGGCTTATTCTGGAGAGGGTATAGATGAGTTGAAAGAATTATTAGAACAGTTAACTGCCACTGTGGTTCCCCGGGATATAAATGCTCCCATGCGCCTTCCGGTAGACCGTTCATTCATTATTTCTGGATTTGGAACTATTGTTACCGGCACTCTACTCCAGGGAAGGGTGCAAGTCGGCGACACTGTGGAAATACTTCCGACAGGTGCTACTGCAAGGGTGCGCAATTTACAGGTATATGGAAGGAACGTAGAGGAAGCGCAGGCAGGGCAAAGAGTGGCAATTAACCTTGCCGGTGTGGAAAAAAGTGAAATAGAGCGGGGATCGGTTGTCTGTTGGCCGGGTTACTTTCAGCTTACTTCTCTCTTGGATGCAACCATGCAAATGCTTGAGCGTGCGCCCCGGGAATTGAAACATCTGGATCCTGTCCACTTGTACCTGGGGACTACCCGTGTGGTTGCTCGCGTTGCCCTACTGGAGAAAGATGGTCTTTATCCGGGTGATAGCGGATTGGTTCAGTTGAGATTATCTTCTCCTCTGGTAGCTGAAAGAAAGGACAGGTTTATTATTCGATCCTACTCCCCGGTTACAACTATTGGAGGGGGAGTTGTGCTGGACCCTGCTTCAGAACGCCCTCACCGGCGATTGCGGGATAAATATCTCAGTTCTCTGAAGGAATTGGAACAGGAAATAATAGAAACTGATTCGGACAAGTCTTTTGTGGAACAAAAAATAAGGCAGTTGAAAATTACAGATCTTAAGCGTTTGCAGACTTCGACTCGCTTGGGCAAAGATAACTTGCAATTCATTGTGGATGAGTTGGAAGATGAAGGGCGCCTGGTGAAACTGGGAGATAGCCTGGTTGCTTCAGATATTCTTGAGGAATGGGAAAAAGCGGTAGTTGTTTTTGTAGATGATTATCATGAAAAAACACCCCTTTCACCAGGGATATCTAGAGCCCAACTAAAAAACGCCATACCTGCTTCCCTTTCCATTAAAGAATACGATTCATTTTTGGAAATGCTAATAGATCAAGGCTTGATAGAAGAAAGAGGAGATAAAATTTGCCGGGCCGGATTTATTCCCAGGTTAAAGGAAAATGAGCAAAAAATTGTAGGGGAAATAACTTCAATTTTGCAATATTCAAGATTTCAGCCTCCTTCTGTGAAGGAATTAGCTCAGAAACTGGGGTGTGAATTGGATTATATGGAGGATTTGATAGATTACATGGTTGAGCATAATATGTTAATAAAAATACATGAGGATATGTATCTCTTACCAGAGCTTTATGAAGAAGCATTGCAGGAGTTAACAAAACACTTTTCCGAGAATGATACCATCACTATGGCAGAATACCGAGATCTTTTGCAAAGTTCGCGGAAATATATGCAGCCATTGCTGGAGTATTTTGACCAGCAAAAAATAACCAGGCGCAAGGGAGATTATCGAGTGCCCTGGAAAATTGAGCAAGGAGGTGTGCGCAGTGAGTAAAGAGGAAGTCAGGTTAACTACACTTTCTCGCAGCGCTGGTTGAGCAGCCAAAATAGGTCCTGAGACCTTGGCACAAGTTTTGTGCTCTTTACCGGGTTCTGATGACCCCCGATACTTGAACCGAGGGGAACCCAATGCAGATTGTGGCATTTTCCAGATAAGCGAAGATTTAGCCCTGGTTCAATCTGTGGATTTTTTTACTCCGGTTGTAGATGATCCGTTTGTTTTTGGGGAAATAGCGGCGGCAAATGCTTTAAGTGATATTTTTGCTGCGGGAGCTACTCCTTTAACAGTTCTCAATTTGGTTTGTTTTCCTTGCAAGAGTTTAGGGAATGAAGTTCTGCATAGTATTTTGGCTGGCGGGCATGCCAAAGTTGAAGAAGCGGGAGCCTCTGTGGTAGGAGGACATAGCATTGAAGATGAAGAACCTAAATATGGCTTGGCGGTAACAGGAAAGGTGCATCCCAAACAGATAATTTCCAATTCGAGAGCATTACCGGGAGATAAACTTATTCTTACCAAGCCCGTTGGTACAGGGGTTATAACTACAGCTCTCAAGGGCGGTGTTATTCAAATGGATGAAGTAAGAGAGGCGCTGGAAGGAATGGCTACCCTCAACGACAAAGCTGCCAAAGCTATGAGAGAAGCTGAAGTAATTGCTTGTACAGATATTACTGGTTTTGGATTGCTTGGCCATGCAGTGGAAATGGCTGAAGCCAGTGAAGTTTGTCTATGCTTGAGTTTGCAAAAGATTCCTCTTTATGAAAAAGCCTGGGAGTTGACTGATGAAGGAATGGTTCCTGGCGGTTCGTTGCGCAATAAGGATTATTACAGGCAATTTGTTGAGTTTGAAGTAGACGAAGAATCCCGGGATAATGAAATAAATCTTCTGGCTGATGCGCAAACATCTGGTGGTTTGC